>JBBSDT010000020.1:0-18517 GCA_038240405.1 Ignavibacteria bacterium | reverse complement strand
TTCCTGTGAATGGCAGATCATAATCAATCTTTGTTGATGGATTGAACGGATTTGGATAGTTTTGTGAAATACTATAAGTGGAAGGAATTCCAACTATTACGTCACTGCTCAAATTGAAATCGTGTGTGTTACCGTTGAAATCTTTTTGATGTAATCTGTAGCTGTAATTTCCTGTGTTAATTCTTTCTGTAAAGGAATAATTATGTGTTTCGGTTGAGTTTCCGACTCCTGCTACGCTACCGACTGTTGCCCAGTCAGAACCGGAAGTTTTTCTTTGTACATCAAAACCTTCGTTATTGATTTCTCTTGTTGTTGCCCAGTTCAGGGTAACATTATTTCTGTTAATGCTTGATGTAAAGCTTGCTAATTCAACCGGCAATACTGGATCTGAATCAACAGTGTAAGTTCCGCCTGAAGAATTATCTACTAACAAACCAGTTGGATCGAAATAAGCCACTTTGGTATACGGATTAGGAAGAGCTGTTCTCCATACTAATCCTAATGGAACCGGATTAAAAACGTGAGCGCTGGTTCTTAATTGCAACGTCATTATCAATGTTCCTGGAAATACGTCGCTGATAAGAAAGCCCGGAGGTGTAGGTAAATTTGTTGAAACTTGTAATCTTCCTGCTGTAACAGCGAAACTTGGATTTTGATATGCCGGAGGTAACCCAGATGCAATCCTTGTTAATGTTAATGTACCTGAAGTGATACCTGTGTTGTAATTTAAGAAATACTGGCCTGCTCCGTACAAAAATGGATCGGATGTTGCAGAGTTTGTCCACATCATATAAACATCAAATGTCACGATACTGTCCTGACTGCCGACAGGCTGAGTCTGAACGTTTTTAACTGATAAATTAAAAGTAGGAATAACAGCATGACTCTGACTTACAGCAAAAAACAGCAAGAATAATGTTGCAAAAAGTTTGAATGAGTTTTTCATTGTTTTTTTGTTTTGATTTTTAAAAAAAGGGTTTTTAAAATTGTTTTATATTTGTGTTACAAAATTAGATTCTAAATTGTTCATTGTCAATTCTTTTTTAATACCTTTACAGTAAATTAATCTCCATTCTGTTTTTAATTTGTAATTAATTTTTTCCGGCAAATTAATTCATACATATCGCTATTAATTTAATAGAACATTTAGAAGTTCTTCCTGGTAAAAGCTTTTATACTATGGGCTTTACGCCTACAGGTGAATTTAGAAAAATCTTTGGATTTATCTGATCTTTGGGGTTAAGCTTTTAACAATTCCAAGATAAAAGAATTAATTGACTTCTGCAAGAAAAAAAGAAATAAATATTTTCAAAATTTACGAGATGATCGGGTATTTATCTTCAATCAAAATTATTAGTTGTAAATTTCACTACGTTAAAAGATTTAATCATATAATGAAAGTTCGTAACCTTACTTAATAAGAGCCATCTTCTTTGTTGAAACAAAGTTCTGGTTGTTGCCTTGTGCTGTAATTCTGTAGAAGTACATTCCGCTGGCTAAGCTTGAACCATTGAACTTTACTGTGTAATAACCTGCATCTTTTACTTCGTTGATTAAGTTTCCAACTTCCCGTCCTGACATGTCATATAACAGAATGCTGACTTTTCCTGCATATGGCAAATCATAATCAATCTTTGTCGACGGATTAAATGGATTTGGATAATTTTGAGAAACATAGTAAGCAGCAGGTACGCCCACTTCAACCTCATTACTTAAATTAAAATATTGTGTGTTACCATTGAAGTCTGTTTGTTTTAATCTGTAGCTGTATTTTCCGGCGCTGACTCTATCTGTGAAAGTATAATGCTTTGTATCATTTGTAGTTCCGTTTCCCGCTACATTACCTGCTCTTATCCAGTCAGAACCGTTAAAAACTTTTCTCTCTATATCAAAACCCCGGTTAATAGTTTCTTTTGTTGTTGACCAATTCAAAGTTACATTATTTCTGGTGATGCTTGAAATAAAGCTTGCCAATTCAACCGGAGAAATGAAGGTTGAATCGCCTGTGAATATATTTCCCGGAACTGACGTTATATCTACTAATAACCCTGAAGAGTTTAAGTAACTTACTTTTGTATAAGGAGAGGGACTTGCGGCCCTCCATACCAGATTTAAAGCAACAGGATTCCAGGCGATGGTAGAGGTTCTTAATCTTAAACGTATTATTTTGGTGCCGGGAAAAGATTCATTTATTAAAACTCCCGGGGTAACAGGTAAATTAGGTGCTACTTGCAGCCGTCCGGATGCAACTAAAAAAGTAGGATTTTGATAAGCGGGCGGCAAATCCGAACCGACCTTGCTGAGTGTTAATGTCCCTCCGGATACTATACCTGTATTATAATTTAAATAATATTGTCCGGAGCAATACTTGAATGAATCGGATGAACCCGGATTTATCCATTGCATGTATATGTCAAATTCCATGATACTGTCCTGAGGCCAATTGAACATATTGACTATATTTTTTACCGACAGGCTGAAATTGGGAGCCTGTCCCTTAGCCTGGGTAAATACAAAAACCAATAACAATATCAGAAAAACCTGTTTTGACTTTTCCATTATATTAGAATTTAATTTTTGATTTGAGTTTCATTCTGCTGATGATTCGATAACTGAAAGTAATTAAACTGATTTTAAAAATCGAATATTTAATTTTTCACAAATCTTAATTTTCTTTTAAATGCTAGCTGATTTCAGTTTTGGGGATTTAATAGCTGGCTTGCAAATGTTCTACTTACAGACGAAGGATTGAATGTATAGGAACATGAACTTTTCTAAATATAATAAAATTTAAATAAAAAAGGGTTAGAAAAATCTAACCCTTTTTGTCGATATGAAAAATAAATTTATCTTATTTTATAAGAACCATCTTCTTTGTTGAAACAAAGTTCTGGTTGTTGCCTTGTGCTGTAATTCTGTAGAAGTACATTCCGCTGGCTAAGTTTGAAGCATTGAACTTCACTGTGTAATAACCTGCATCTTTTACTTCGTTAACTAAATTTCCAACTTCTCTTCCTGAAATGTCATATAACAGAATGCTTACTTTTCCTGTGAATGGCAGATCATAATCAATCTTTGTTGATGGATTGAACGGATTTGGATAGTTTTGTGAAATACTATAAGTTGAAGGAATTCCAACTATTACTTCACTGCTCAAATTGAAATCTTGTGTGTTACCGTTGAAATCTTTTTGATGTAATCTGTAGCTGTAATTTCCTGTGTTAATTCTTTCTGTGAATGAATAATTGTGTGTTTCGGTTGAATTTCCGAATCCTGCTACGTTACCAACTGTTGCCCAGTCAGAACCGGAAGTTTTTCTTTGTATGTCAAAACCCTGGTTATTGGTTTCTCTTGTTGTTGCCCAGTTCAAGGTAACATTATTTCTGTTAGTGCTTGATGTAAAGCTTGCTAATTCAACAGGTGAAACGAAATTTGAATCGGTGAAGAAAGTACCGCCGGCAGTATAATCAACTAACAAGCCGGTTGGATCAAAATAAGCCACTTTGGTAACTGGATTCGTACCTGGGGGTATTCTCCAAAATATAGAAGTAGGTACAGTATTAAACACATGGCTCGAAGTTCTCAATCTTAATCTGATTATTTTTGTTCCCGGGAATACGTCGCTGATAAGAAAGCCCGGAGGTGTAGGTAAATTTGTTGAAACTTGTAATCTTCCTGCTGCAACTAAAAAAGTAGGATTTTGATAAGCTGGAGGTAAATCCGAACCTACGCTTGATAAGGTTAAAGCTCCAGCAGTGATGCCTGTATTGTAATTTAAGAAATACTGGCCTGCTCCGTACAAACAGGGATCTGAAGTACCTGAGTTAGTCCATTGCATGTAAACGTCAAATTCCAAAATGCTGTCCTGATCACCAACCGGAAAAGTAGTAAAATTTTTCGCAGAAAGGTTAAATGTAGGAGCTACAGCCTTACTCTGGTTTGCAGCGAAAACAAGCAGGAACAATGTTACAATTATGAATATGTTTTTCATTGTTTTTTTGTGTTAAATTTTAAAATAGGGTTTATTATTTGGTTTAATTTATCTGTAGCAATATTCATTTTTAATTTCAAATTGTCAATTCCTTATTTATTGCCTGATCTTGTTCATTTTAAATTTCTTTAGAGCAAGACCGGAGTCTTACTCTAAAGAATTTGATTTAATTATTTAGCGTTTTGAAGCTTCCTGAAATATTTCTCTTTGTCTATAGCGAATGGATAAGGTACCATAATACCCGGACTTTCTTTAACTTCCGGTTTATTAATAACGAATGGTGATGTTGCTCCCGGAGGCGCTACTTCACAAACGAAATTGGATGAATTATTGTAAGCCAGTACTATATCTGACAGATCAACTGCTCCATCATAATTTAAATCTGTAATTATATAATCACCGCTTACAAAATTGGAAGCGTCATTATAGATAGCAATTATATCACTTACATCTACACATCCATCCTGGTTTACATCACCTGTATACATTGATGCAGCCCCGTGAACGACGGTCATATTGCTACCAAAAGCTTTAGTTACAGAGGTAGTAAAGTCAAATCCTAAAGTATCGCTGCCAAATGTTTCTCCGCCTGATCTGCTCCATGTTCTAATAGAGTTTCTATGTTGAACAACTATATAATAAGCAGTTCCTAACTCTGCCAGAGTAAATTGAACATACTTCCTTCCGTAGCTATAACCACTTTCTGTTGCTGAATCCAAAAATACTTTATAGCTTTCAACCGTAGCATATGGCGCAGTCGAAGCATTCTTAATTGTGATTGTAACTGTGTCTCTGACTCTTGGAGCCGGATTATTTTGCAATCCTTCAAGGGCAAGACAAATTAATAGTGTTCTGCAATCACACTTCTTTAGGGTAGAAGGATTTGAACCGAATTCTACTGCCAGACTGGTGTTGGAACTCGTGTATAAAGGCCTTATTGTAGTTCCAGTAGGATTTTGATATCTATAGACAGCAGTTGCAGGTGTTCCTAGTGCTACCAAATGGGTTCCCAGATTTGTAGTAGCATTATTAGCATTACTGCCAATATACTTAGTAATTACACTGGCGCTCGTCTTCCCGCCTGTTGTATCTGCATAAGAAAACCTTATATTTGAGTTGGATGCGCATCCCGAGACCAATTCAAAACAAACCTGGAAGCTGATATAATCAGGACCTATTACTCCTAAATTATAAAATTGCGAGTGGGCATAAGTGACAATTAACTGGGTTCCGCTGACTTTAACACTCATTCTATTATTTGGCGCGCCGCCCGCTCCGACAAATCTCCAATCCATATCTCTCCAGAACGGATATACAGCTGGATAAGTATTTGTAGTAACAGGTGAAAAGCTGGTTAAACCGGCATTATTTACAAGTCCGATTATTCCATTTGTTGAAGGGAAAATTGAATCGTAACAGGTACCGCAAAACCTGATTTGTTTGGTGGAATCTCCACCTACAAGGTCTTTTACCCTTAATTTAAAATAACCATCATCAAGAGTTCCTGTGAGAACTAAACCAGATGCTACAACACCATTTACAATTAAACTCTTGCTATTCGTGGTATCCTTCCAGCAATATGTTGGATGTGATACGTTAGATGGAGCCTGGGAAGTTGCAAAATAATAAGGACAGGTGGACTCCAACAATCCATAGTCTGCATTGAATATATGAAATGTGTTTCTCAAGGTGTCATTTGACCTGTTACCATCTGATGCAAGGCTTGTATAAACTGTTATTGTGTACACACCGGTATCAGTAGGATTAAAAGTACTGTCAAATGTAACTACATTTGAAGAACCTGCTGACACTGTATCAGTTTTTGTACTGGTATATGTTCCCGGAGTAATTTTACAGGTTACATTAAAAGGAGTTAACTGGTTTGCAGTTCCTAAGTTCGCAATGGTTGCTTTAGGAGCAATTAATCCTGAGTTAAGTGCAACTTGTCCGGCCGGCTGAATTATGCCGGTTACAGCAACGTCATTGGCAATTGCAGTTCCAACAGTAATATCATCTAACCTGACATCGTCGCCGTCAAGGTCAACGTGCCTAAATGCTACCCAAACAGTCATCCCGGCATATGCATTTAAGCTTACAGCAAATCTTTTATAAGTACCGGCAGGTAATGGATAATCTACCCCATCCCGGAGATGTAATAAAAGTGTAGGAAAATTTAAAGAATCAGTAGTTGAAACTTTTATATCAAGACTATCGGCATAAACAGCAGTAAACACCTGAGCCATCCAAAACACTAAAGAATCTCCCGCTCCCGGGGTGAATCTTTTCGTTACGAGATAATTGTCTGCTCCTGCAGTTGTAAAATTTGATACCGCATCTGCAAGACCTGTGTGCGGAGTAGCAGTGCTTCGTGCCCAAGCACCGCTTCCCGCAACAACGACCTTAGTTGACCATCCGGCCGGAGGAAATGTTGCGCCTTCAAATCCTTCATTCAATTTATACTGAGCAAATAAGTTTCCGCTTATAAGCAAAAACATCAGCATAAACAAATGCAAACTGAAAAATTTTTTCATTTGATTTAGTTTTGATTAATTAAAATGTGTGGATTGTAATTTTTTGTATGGGTTAAAATAAATTAAAATATTTTATAATACAATAGCCGAATATTCGCTAACAGGTTTTATGTGAAAATAATATTCAATTCTAACAAAATCCTAACAAAATGAATAGCTCGAATTTTTTATTTCATGAAGTAAAGATAGTTTCATTGAAAGAGTTGCAGTATTTTATTTTAAAATCCTATTCATACAAAATATTTATTTCCCCGGAGTAGAATTTTAATGTTTTATCACTATTGGTTTTAATCCGCAATCCCCCGTCAAGATCAATATCTATAATCTTAGCTGTCTTCTCTATTTCATCATTCCTCTGCCTGTAGCTTATTTTTTTGCCGATGATATCTGTATTGCTTTTCCATTTTTTCATTAACTCTGCTTTTGTATTAATAAGGAAAATATTTATATAAAAATTTTTGATATAAGCTATTAATATTTCTTCAATCCTCATTTCACTTCCCGTTTCCAATCGCAGGGATGTAGCTTTGCCTGATAAATCTCCGCAAAATTCTGTTTCATTAATATTTATACCGACACCTATTATAAACTTTTTTTCGTCTTTTTTTAGGTCTTTTACATCAAGCAAAAACCCTGCTGCTTTTTTCTTATTTGCTAAAATATCATTGGGCCATTTCAGTGAAAAATTAACGGCACACTCATTATAGATTTTTTTTAAAGAATAACATAATATATAGGAGGAATAAAAATTAACAGTATGAAGATCATCAATACCCATCTTTATTTTTTTAACGAGTGAGAAGGTAAGATCTTTATGAGGAGTTGATTGCCAGGTTTTTCCGAATCTTCCGGTGCCCTTTGTCTGTGTAGGTGTTATGACTAAAACATCATCTCCGTTTTCGTTTTTTTTTGCATATTCATTTGTAGATTCCAGCTCATCGAAATAAATTATTTTTTTTAGCAGATCCTCTTTTACTAATTCAGATCTGAGCAAAGTCAAATCCATAATTAACTTTCCGGAGAATATGAATTACTTATCGTCGGGCTTTCGTTCATCTGCCTTCGAGGGTTTATCCTTAGCTCCTTCTTTTGAAGGCTTAGCGTCTTTGGGTTCATCAATCGTCCCCGATTGCTTTACATCGTCTGTCTTAATGTTATTATTTCCCTTTGGCGTTGTTTCAATTTCAGGATTAACTAAATTTTTATTTTCAAATGTTAAAGCGGCATAGCTGTCTACCCTTCCATAACCATAAAACTGATCCCATCCCGGTTTGTCTTCGCGAGGATCTCCCACAAGATCCCTTGCAGATAATTTGATAATTTTTTTTAAATCTTCATTTGTTCTTAATTTATTTTGAGCAAGTAATAACGCAGCAATGCCGCTTACTATTGCCGTGGACTGTGAAGTCCCGCTCCAGTAAACATCATAACCTTCATTATTTTCATAGTCCAAACCATATATCTTATTACCCGGGGCCACTACGGATATATGTTTACCCCAGCAGCTTCCTCCCCCCCAGGAAAATCTCTTACAACGTTTATCGTCGGTGTCAGTGGCGCCAACAGCAAAGACTCCTTTGTAGCTTGCGGGATAATAATCCCTGTTATCCCCTTTATTCATCATTGCTGCATCTATTAACACACCGCTTTCCAGGGCATAATCAATAGCCGTCTTTAATACTTCCGAATAATCATCACCGCCTTCGCTCATATTTATTATTTTAGCGCCATTGTCTACTGCATATTTTATTGACTCTGCCCACCAGCCGTATTCTCCGCTGTTATCCGAATTAAGATTCTTACAGTTCATCAGCCGGCATTTCTGATCAACGCCTGCATATCCGATAGCGTTATTAGTGCTGGCTCCGATTACAGTTGCAATATTGGTCCCATGTCCGAATCCGTCTTCCGGCCTTTTATCATTGTATGCAAAATCCCATCCCTTATAATCATCTACGTATCCGTTATTATCATCATCTATTCCATTATTTGCAATTTCATTTTTGTTTATCCATATCCTGTCTTTAAGATCGGGATGGTCATCCTTAATCCCCGAATCCATAATTGCAACTATAACGTCTTCACTTCCTTTTTCAATATCCCAGGCATTCAATATTTTAATGTCAGCTCCTATTTTAGGAAGACCTCCACCGGAAGAAGGTTCCACCGATCCCGAATTTTGTAAATACCATTGCCTGTAAAACATTTCATCATCAGGAATGCTTTTGCTGTAAAAATTATTCTTTATTGTTTCTTTAACCCCTGCAGATACGCCAATAAAATCCGGTTCAGAGAATTCTATATTATCATCTTTATTAAAAGACTGAATGATTTCTGCAATATTTTCTTTTGAATCCTCAGCCATATCAAAAACGTAAATCCGGGTCATACCATATTTGTCGTAAAGATCAATGCTGCCGTTATTAAGGTTGAAGAGCTTGTTAATTTTAATAATATTATACCTTGAAATTTTATCGTCGAGAGAGGCAAGACCGGTAGTAAAGGAAACATTACCGGTTGCTTCGGAAACTTTCAGCTCCGATTTTGTTTTCACAAAAAATTTATTTTTTGAATATAATGATGTCGTGAATTTTTCTATGGATTGGCTACCCGGAGAAAACGCAAATAATTGTAAAACTATTGCCAGAAAAATAATCGCAGTTTTCATATAAAATAGTTAAAGAGATTTTTAGAAGTTATATGCAACACCCAAACTTAGCTTTAATCCGTCAACAAAGATTTTTGAATTTAAGTTTTTTTGAATAGGAAAAATTTCTCCGTTTATATTTACCGCAGAAAAGGGAAATTGACTTTTTACCTGGAATTCTCCTTCTCTGAATTTCATTTCAAATACTCCGGATATTTTTTTAGTAAAATTATATTCCATCCCGCTAAGAACAAGAAAGCTGAAACTTGCCTGCCTGTAAATAGTTTTGCTTTCGAGATTTAATAAGGTTCTTTTCCTGTCGCCAAAATACATCCCTACGCCACCTCCTAAATATATTTTTAAATTTTCAGTGAATTTAGGCAGGTTAAAATATCCTGAGAATTCAACCGGAAGCATCCATATATCTTCCTTTACTCTTGCCTTTACCCGAAATGTTGGAGACTCAAAAGTTTCAGTCAGACTCTGGTCAATAATCCTAAGATATTCGGTTGAAAATCCAAATGAGAGATCTTCCCTGAAAAATGTTTTTCTGATTGATATGCCGTAGCCATATCCGCCGGAAAGATCTTCAGTCATACTTCTCAGAATAGGATCGCTGGAAAATGCATTAAGCTGGATGGATGCTGATGAAACATAATTGACAGATGCCATTATGCTAATGCCGTTACCTAATGAAAGTGCCGGGAGTTCCTGTGCAACAGCTTCCATTGAACTGAAATAAATAATAAAAAGTAAAAGCTTTAAAAAATACTTCATAAAAAAAGTCCACTAAATGATTACAGATAGTGGACTATAATTAATATTTTAAAATTAATAATTAATTCAAAATTTTCTGACCATGACAAAAGCAGGTTATAAATATTTGTCCCGGTTATCTACTATCTCAGCTTCACTCTGCATCTTTGTCAACCATTCCGTTACAATTGCCTGTCTCTTTGCAGCCAGCAATGATTTGGCAATACCAGGCGCTTTCATAGTGTAATCCTGTTCATTAAAATCAGTTATTGAATTCACTTTTACAATATAGTATCCTTTGACGCCCTTTATAGGTTTTGATATTTCACCCGGCTTCATCTTTCCTACTACCGAGCTCAGTGAATAATCCTGTCCCAGAATTTTGTTGGGTTTGGAAACGGTAAAGCTGTCTGCCACATCGTATGAATACTGCGGAGCAACATCTTTTAACGAATTAAGGTCTCCGTTTTTTATTTTTCCTTCGAGATCATTTGCAATTCCCAAAAGAACCTGGTATTTTTTATCATTTATAACCTTAGGCTTAATCACTGACACTTTTATTGAATCAAAATTTTGAAAACCTTCTGGCTTTTTTTCGATACTCTGGAATATTACATATCCGTCTGAAGATTTAACGGGTTCGGTAATTGAATTTACTTTATTGTCAAAAAGGAAACTTATTATCTTCTTGTTATTTCCGATTACCGGCAGCTGCCCGTCCCTGGTTATATCCGGAGCAGTTCGCACTTCAATGTTATTTTGCTTTGCAAGTGAATCAAAGTTCTGTCCTTTTTGAGCATCAGAATAAAAATCCTCTGCCTTCTTCTTAAAAAGCTGCTTGGTTCTGCTGCTGGGCGTTACTGCTTTTGTTATTTGCGCAACCTTAAATTCTTTTTTCTCCTTTCCGGTTAATTTTATTATATGAAATCCATATTTTGTTTTTACGGGTCCGAGTATACTTCCGACATTCGCAGTGAAAACTGCATCCTCAAATTCCTTTACCATTGCTCCCTTTGTAAACCATCCAAGATCGCCCTTGTTTTGTTTTGCAGACGGATCTTCGGATAATTCAAAAGCAAGCTTATTAATATCTTCTCCGCCTTTTACTCTGTTAAAAATGTCCTGTGCCTTCTTTTTTGAAGCCGCTGTATCCGCTCCAAAGTTTATTAGGATGTGTGTAGCATTTACGTAAATATCCTGACCCTCTTTTTCTTCAAGCTTCTTTACTACCTGGTAACCGTCCGTTGCAATTATAACATCTGAAACATCACCCGGATTTGCTTTAAAAAGGAAGGAGGCAATAGCGGGCGAGAAACTGTTTGACTTTTGAAAATCAGCATTCCACCCGGTTGAAGAATTATCCAATACTAATTTAACCAAAGTCGAATCTTCAACCTTCGCAGTCTTCATTTCTTTTTTATATGACTCCATTTCTTTCATTACTGAAGCGGAATCTTCAGCTGTTGACTGCTGAGTAAACTGCAAATATTTTAATTTAACACTTTCATTCTGCTTAAACTCATTCTTGTTCTGATCGTAATAATTTTTCAAATCAGCATCTGTTACAATATACTGCGCTGAATCTTTAATTGAATTCAGATCCAAAAGTACGTAATTGAAGTTTGCTATAATATTATCATCCTTGTATCTTTCAATTACGTCTCCTTCTGATACCACGGCTCCTTCCGTCAAAATTGCCTGGAGCTTCTCGGAAAGTAATGTCTCTCTTAAAAAATTCTCCACCTGATTCCAAAACGTAGTAGCTTCCTTGGTCTTCATATTTAAGGCCTGCTGGTAAAATCCTATATTGAAAACGCCGGTAGAATCCATAAAATTTTTCTTAATAGGCTCCGGTAAAGTTTCAGGCCGGTTGTAGACCCAATCAAAAATTTCTTTATCTGTTACTTTAATTCCGTATTTTTCGATTGCCTGCTGCGATATTGTCTGACTGATCAGGCTGTTCCAGACCTGATCCCTGATCTGTGTCACTGTTGCCTCATCAACGTCTTTACCTTTATTTTGCTGTCTCATTTGATCTACCTGCTGCTGAACTATCTTTTCATATTCCTGATAAGATATTTCTTTTGAATTTATTTTAGCGAAGGCTTCATTCTTACCGCTTAATCCCAGGTAATTCATTCCCCATTCAAAAACTATAGTTGCCAGAAAGGCTATGATAAGTATTATAATGATCAAAGGCATTTTATCTCTCATCTTGTTCATAATGCCTGTGTGCTGAATTTTCTTAGTTGCCATTTAAGTTATAACTGCTCCTTATTAATTAAATAATATTTTAATAAATTCCGCCGAAATGCGGTGTAAAATTCTATAATTTTAAAACTAAATTTTTTGTCATGCAAAAGCAATGAATTTAGAACAATCCTTTGAAAGTATAGTTCAGTATAGTTACGGTAAGATTAAAAATATGATTCGGATAACATTATATTTTCATAAGATTTTCAACATAAGTATAAGGATCTTCTTTTTTCTGCATTATACTATCGAGATTTTCATTGAGATTCCGAAGCTTTATTTCATCCCAAAAATTAACCTTAAGCTTATTGCCGGCCATCTCCAGAATCTTTTTATTTAAATGCTCTTTTCTTTTTATATTCAAAAAACCACTCTCCTCAAGATGGTTCTTATGTTTTATTATTTCAGAGAATAACTCCTCTGTTCCTGTGTCTCTGCTTGCAACTGTCTTCAAAACATTAATTATCCAGCCTGTTCGTGATATAGGTTTTAAATGGGTGATATTTTTTATGGTAGCGACAATTCCATCGGCTCCCTCCCGGTCTGATTTGTTTATGACAAATATATCGGCAATTTCCATCAGCCCTGCTTTCATTGCCTGTACAGAATCCCCGGATTCGGGTACAAGCACTACAATTGTAGTATCAGCCATATTAACAATGTCAAGTTCGGATTGACCAACTCCGACCGTTTCTATAATAATAAAATCTTTTCCCGAGGCATCAAGCACATCACAGGCTTCTACAATATTCTTGCTTAACCCTCCCAGACTTCCTCTTGTTGCCATGGATCGTATAAAAACGTTATTCAAAAGTCCTGATTCCTGCATTCTGATCCTGTCACCAAGCAAAGCCCCTCCGGTAAAAGGACTGGTGGGATCAACTGCTATAACTCCAACCTTAAAATTACTTTGATGTATTAATTTTATCAGGCAATTTGTAAGCGTTGATTTACCTGCTCCCGGAGGTCCTGTTATTCCGATTCTGTAAGATCTTCCTGTATATTTATATAATTCCTTTAATAATATTTCGCTCTCAGGTGCCTCATTTTCTACTAAAGTAAGAGCTTTGGCTACTGCTCTTTTGTCTGCTGAAATAATTTTATCTATAAATTTCTTATCAATCTTCATTTAATAGTTTTCTTGCGGATTGAATAAAAATAGATTTTAAAAATACATTATAGCTTTTTGTCTGGACCACGTTACTAAAGATATTTTCAACCAACATTCACGGAGCAACTAGCTCATTTCAATTTTTTATGGAGTGCCATTTCCCAATTCCAGGATGAGAGCATCATATTTCTTAAATCTCTTTCAGCTTTCCAGCCGAGTATTTGATTTGCTTTTTTTGTATCCGAAAAAATGCTTACAACATCCCCTGCCCTTCTGGCACCGATTTTATAATTCACTTTTACTTCCGAAACTTCCTCAAAAGTTTTGATTATTTCCATTACTGAATTCCCCTTTCCGGTTCCAAGGTTAAACACTTCGGCTTTGTCAGCGTTGGATTTATTCAATAGTCTTTGAAGTGATATCACGTGGGCTTTTGCAAGGTCTACGACATGTATATAGTCGCGGATATTTGTGCCGTCAGAAGTATCATAATCATTTCCGTTTACTGTTAAGATTTCACGTATTCCAATTGCTGTTTGTGTAATATATGGAACAAGGTTATTAGGAATTCCTACCGGCAGCTCCCCGATCAGAGAAGAATCATGTGCTCCTGTCGGATTAAAATACCTGAGAATAATGGATTGCATGGCATTTACTTCCGCCAGGTCAAAAAGAAATTGCTCTCCGACCTGCTTTGTGAATCCGTAGGGAGACTCCGGTTTTTTTATTGGGGATTTTTCCGAAACCGGAAGCTTATCTGCTTCACCATAAACAGTACACGACGAAGAATAAACAAAATTGGAAATTTTTCTGGTAGTCATTTCATGAAGCAGATTTAACATGCCGTTGAGGTTATTCCGGTAATACATAAGTGGATTTTGCACCGATTCTCCTACTGCTTTGAAAGCTGCAAAATGTATTACGCAGTCAATGTCACTATTAACGTCGAAAAAATTTCTCAAGCCTGTTTCATCACATAAATCCAATTTAATAAAAAAGGGTTTTTTGCCGGTAATTGCTTCGATCTTATCAACTACATCTGCTGTAGAATTTGATAGGTTATCAACGATAATAACTTCAAATCCTGAATTTTGAAGCTCTACAACAGTATGTGATCCTATATATCCGGTTCCTCCAGTTACAAGTACTTTCAATTTGCTAATTCCTCCTTCGAATTTGAAATAAACTGTCGGTAACCAATGTCTTTCCTGAAATATTTACCAGCAAAACTGATCTTTGATATACTTTCGTATGCATTTTTTACTGCTTCGATTAATGAAGTTTGAGATATACCGACAACAGATAACACTCTTCCGCCGTATGACAAAATTTTCCCCTCAGAAACCCTGGTGCCAGAATGGAAAACAAGGGAATATCTATTAATATTCTCAAATCCTGTTATCTCTTTTTCTCTGTCATAATTATCCGGATAGCCCCCGGAAGCCATAACTACACAGCACGCATAATCATTATTTATTTCAAGATTGTAGTTTTTAATTTGATTTTCCGAAGAAGCCAGAAGCAATTCAAGGAAATCGGATTCTATCAACGGAAGAACCGCTTGTGTTTCAGGATCTCCGAACCTGCAGTTAAATTCCACAACAAAAGGTTCATTATTAACTATCATTAATCCGCAATACAGGCACCCCTTAAACTTTCTGTTCATCTGCATAAGAGCTTTAAGAACAGGTTCTATAATTCGTGATTTTATTTTTTCTTCAAGCACAATATTCATGAATTTCTTTAACGGGGCGATAGATCCCATTCCACCGGTATTTTTTCCCATGTCACCATCGTAAATTTTTTTATAATCCTGAGAATATGGTAAGACTTTATAATCTTCTCCATCGGTAATAACAAACACCGAAACTTCTTCCCCCTCCATAAAGTCTTCAATAATAAAATTTATTCCTGAATCTCCGCATCTGCCATTAAAACAAAAATCATTTACTGTTTCCCATGCTACCTTGAAATCTTTTGCAATTACAACCCCTTTTCCTGCTGCAAGACCGTCAGCTTTAATTACTGCAGGGTAATCAATTCTTTTCAAATGTTGCTCAGCCTCTTTAATATTATTTTTGGAGAAAGTTTTGAATCGGGCGGTGGGTATATTAGCCTGTAGCATCAGATTTTTGGCAAAGGACTTGCTTGATTCTATCAAAGCCGCCTCCCTCGCAGGACCAAATATTTTCAAGCCCTCCCTTTCAAATTTGTTTACAATTCCCTTAGATAATGGAATTTCAGGTCCTACAACTGTAAAATCTATTTTTGCTTTTAAGGCGAATGTGATTAATGATTTGAGATCATATTCCTTGATTTCGACTGGCTCTGCAAATTGATTAATACCGGGATTGCCGGTAGTATTATATAATTTGCCGTTATTATTACGGAAGGATGGGGAATTGAAGATTTTCCAGGCAAGTGCATTTTCTCTTCCGCCGTTACCAATCAATAAAATATTCATTCATTATTGGTTGAAATATTGGATCTGATAACACGTTAACCTGCAGGACAAATATATTGACAAATTATTCACAATAATAACCTTCAGGACTATTCTATATCGACCAATAAATTAAATTCTTTTGCAAGATCATATGTAAGCAATTTTCTGTCATATTGTTCTACTACCGATTCATTTGCGATGGGTAAGGAATTTTTCTTATAAAGTTTATAGTAATCATAGAAGGCATTCATAATTTCTTCGGGATTTTCATCCACAAATTTAATTGCATCATATTTTTCAAGCATTTTTCTTGTTACACCTTCGGGTACACATGCAATTATATTTTTCCTGCTGCCCATATATTCTCCTACCTTTCCCGGCATTGCGGCATCTTCATTTTCACCTCGGCTGATCATCAGGAACAAGACGTCTGATGTAACTAAGTACTTTATGCACTCCAAATGGTTGACATATCCAAGAGTAATTATTGAACCTTCAAGATTATAACTTTTAATCAGGGCAAGATTATCTTTGGATATTATCCCGATAAAGCAAAATTCAACCTCATTTTTTAATTCAGGATATTTTATAAAAAATTTATTAATTGCTTCGAGATAGAATTTCGGGTTCCTGGTATAAAAACTTCCTGAATAGGTTATTCTCATCTTTGAAGTTGCCGGAAGTTCGCTTTTACTCACTTTTTCAAAATCTTCCTCGTCGTATCCATGCGGTATAATCTTGACGTCATTATATTCCATATTTCCATACCTGGAGATTATAAGTTCCTTTACTCTTCGGTTTGTTGTAATAATTTTATTTGCATCCCTGAGGACACTTTTCTCCAAACGCATATTTGACATCTTATGAAAAGGAGTGGGATAAAAATTTAATACAGGACTGTCAACCCATGCATCGCGGTAATCTATAACAAGGGGAATCTTATATTTTTTCTTTATATCCTGCCCCACAAGAAAATCCGTATAAGGAGGCGCCGTAGCAAATACCACATTAAAGCCGCCATATTTTTGCCATATCTCATCTACTTTCTTTAATGCTTTTTTTCTCCAGAATTTTTTGTTATCCGGAATTAAGAAAAATTGTCCGGCCCTGCTTCTTAACTTTCTCATCTTCTCATTGGGAGTTTTGATAATTATCTTTCCAGTATCTTTGATTTCTTCTCCCGTCCTCTCAATTTTAATTCCGTTCTCGATTGCTTCGTCTAATAAGCTTTTATCGACAGCAAAATATTTCTTTGGACTGTCTGTTAAGATTACAGGATCCCAGTCAAAGGCTTTCAGATATTTAGCAAACTTTAAAGTCCGCTGGACTCCTCCCATTCCCATCGGAGGAAAATAATATGATATAATCAGAACTTTATTCAAATTTATTTGTATGTTGCCGTTTACCTGTAGTACATTGAGATCGAATGCTTGTTATGTAGTTATTGCAGATTTGGCAATTATTTAGAATACCTTCCCTGAAAACGGAAGCTTATAAAGTTATTAAATCTTTTATTGAATGGTTCAATATTTCACATCCGTTTTTTGTTACCACAACATCATCTTCAATTCTTACACCTCCGAGACCTTCAATATAGATACCGGGTTCAATGGTGATAATATTGTTTACTTCCAGAATATAATCCGATCTTTCGTTGACTGCCGGCTTTTCATGAATATCATATCCAATCCCGTGCCCCAGACCATGTCCAAAATTATTTCCATATCCTTCGCCTTTAATAAAATCCCGGGCTACAGCGTCCAGTTCCTTGCCGCTGATCCCTGCTCTTACATTGTCAAGAGCTCTTTGCTGGGCTTCTTTTACAATATTGTATATCTTCCTGCATTCGGGTGATACTTCCCCGATTGCAATAGTTCTGGTCATATCCGATCTCATGCCATCAACTATACATCCAAAATCAAGCTTTAATAGTTCACCGCTTTTAATTTTATTGTTTGTCGGTCTGGCATGCGGAAATGCGCTTCTTTCTCCGGCAGCAACAATGGAGTCAAACGAATCACCGTCTGCTCCGTACATTTTTTGTAAATAAGAAATTTGAGCCGACACTTCCCTTTCTGTCATTCCCGGTTTAATAATAGTCAGTAATTTTGTAAATGTCTTATCCGTTATTGCTGCAGCCTTTTTGGTTGATTCAATTTCTTTTTCATTTTTACAAATCGCATATTTTTCCACTAAACCATTAACCGGAATAAATTCCGCATTTTTGAAATCTTTTCTTAAATCTTCAACTTCTGCATAAGTCATAACATTGGATTCAAATCCTATTCTTTGGAGATTATGCACCTTAATAAGGTCCTTTAAAAAAGCCAGCGAATTCTGAACAGAAATAATAACTTCAAAATCATCCTTTACCTCATGAGCTGCCTGAATTTTATATCTAAAATCAGAAACGAAATAATTCTTTTCTTTAGTTATAAGAACATTTGCCGCACTGCCCGAGAATCCGGTTATGTATCTTATATTAGGAAGACTTTTTACCAAAAAAGAATCAATTTTTAAAGACTCAAGCTGACCTTTTATTTTCTGCGTTCTGTTCATAAGAAGTTTGTTGAAAAGTTTAATTTAATATTGAAAATACCTATTATCAAAAGTAATTTCAATCCATGATTTGAAAAAGAATGGAGTATTGGGTATTAGGTATTAGGTATTGGGTATTGGGTATTGGGTATTGGGTATTGGGTATTGGGTATTGGGTATTGGGTATTGGGTATTGGGTATTGGGTATTGGGTATTGGGTATTGGGTATTGGGTATTGGGTATT
>JBBSDT010000019.1:0-18520 GCA_038240405.1 Ignavibacteria bacterium | reverse complement strand
TTGAAAAAATATTTAATGAATTAATATTTCTGCAAAAAAGACAGAGCGGAATTCACACTAAAGATGTAAAACTTGTTCTTGATTTGATTTACTCTAAAGAAGAGCAGGGAACAAAATTAAGAGAAAAGTTCGGATTTACTCCAAATGAGATTGCAGATGTAATTCTTTCCACAAAGCATGATTTCATAAAACCGAGGACTCCAAACCAGATACTATATTTTAAAAAAGTAAAGGACAATGATATTGTTTTCGCTATCGGACCCGCGGGCACAGGTAAGACCTACCTGGCTGTTGCATTCGCCGTTGCAGCTTTAAAAAATAAAGAAGTAAATAAGATTGTCCTGACAAGACCTGCAGTCGAAGCCGGTGAGAGCCTGGGATTTTTACCCGGAGATCTTTCTGAGAAGGTGGATCCTTATTTGAGACCTTTGTATGATGCACTTGAAGAAATGATTCCTCTTGAAAAGCTTGAGGGGTATATGGAGAAAAATATAATTCAGGTTATTCCACTTGCTTACATGAGAGGCAGAACCCTGAATAATTCATTTGTAATACTTGATGAAGCCCAGAATTCCACGACGCTTCAAATGAAAATGTTTTTAACACGCCTTGGACCAAATTCAAAAGCCATAGTTACTGGAGATGTTACTCAAATTGATTTACCAAGAAGGGATCAATCAGGTCTCGTTCAGATACAGGAAATTTTAAAAGGAGTAGATGATATAGCTTTTTTATATTTTGATAAGACGGATGTTGTAAGACATAAACTGGTAAAAGACATTATCAATGCTTATGAAAAATATCAGGGATAAATATCCTCAGTTACTTCTAACCATTCTTGCAGAAAATGATCCATCCACACCATGAATATGGGGAAATAATTCTATACAACCATTCCTATTAACTACTTTTTTATCAACATATTTCAAAGCATCATCGAGTATAAATTCCGGATGTCGAGATAAGAATATTTCAATTACGTCAAAATTTTCTTCCTGTTCCGTGGTGCATGTGCTGTAAACAATGGTACCCCCCGCCTTCAGGTATTTTACCGAGCTTTCTAATATTTCCAGCTGTAATTTCTGAAGGTTGCATATGTCTTCAAGAGCTCTCTTCCATTTAATATCCGGCTTTTTGGATAGAACACCTAATCCCGAACATGGAGCATCTACAAGAATTTTATCTGCTTTTCCCACCAATGTTTCCTTTAATTCTATTGAGGAAGGGTCACATATATTGTCATGTATTTTTTTCACGTTCTTAACTCCAAGCCTTTCAAAATTCTTATCCATTACTTCAAGCCGCGACAGGTACTTCTCTACTGCAATGATATTACCTTCATTATTCATTAATTCAGACATGTGCGAAGCCTTCCCTCCCGGTGCAGCACAGACATCCATAACTAATTCGTTCTTCTGAGGGTCCATCAATTTCGAAACCAGCCCTGCGCTCTCATCCTGAATTGAAAAAAACCCCTGTCTGAATAATGAATCTGTATAAATTTTGGACATTGTTTTTGTTGTGAAGAAATTATCCATGTAATTTCCCTTCTTGTAATGTAAATTCTTTTCTTTAAGATACTGCTCAAATTCATCAGTTGTTATCTTAAGGCTATTCACTCTTAATGCTAGTACCGGACGTTTGTTATTTTCTTCACATAGCTTAACACTCTCATCAAAACCCATCCTGTTTATCCATCGTTTAACCATCCAGTTAGGATGCGATTGAATAATTCCAAGATAATTAACTTCATCAATTTCCCTCGTGGGCCAGACCAGGTTTTCGAGAGTACGTATGATTGTTCTGAGTAATCCGTTTACAACACCGGCATGCTTATCCCCGTGAATTCTTTTAATAAATTCTACAGCTTCGTTAACCGCAGCGGAATAAGGAATTTTATTTAGGAAAAGTATCTGATATAATGCCACCCGCATTGCGTTGCGAACTTCAGGAAGGCATTTTTCGTAATTGCCTCTGTAAAATCCATTGAGAAACCAGTCCAGACGACGCATCCATCTTATAACTCCGTGAGCAATTTCATTTAAAAGTGCTTTATCGAAATCATTAAGTGTGTCGTTCCGGAGCTCTGCATCAATTAACTTTTCAAGGTATGAATCGGTTCTTTCGCACCGGCAAAGTATTTTGACAGCGCAGGACCGGGCATCGGCATAAAGGGTTTTTGAATATTCAGGATCTTTTTTTGAAGAGCCGTTTTCCTGATGATGTGGAGATAATGCTTCTAATTTTTGAGGTTCCATTTCTTAGGTGCTTATGATTCTAATTTATTTAAAATAATTAAACGGGAATTGATAAGAAATGAATTAATGAGTAGATTATAATCCTTTAATCATCTGGGGCTTCGAATATGAAATAATTTGCTTCTTTTGGATTAAACCGGATTATGGTTGAATATATCAGGGGAAATTTTTTTGTACCTGGACAAACAAATACATTCAATAAGGAAACCAAAAATATTATCAGGGAAACAAATAACAATATCAGGAAAACCAATAACAATATCAGGGAAACAAAAAACAATATCAGGGATACAAATAACAAAATTTGGGAAACCAAAAAAACTTTCCGGGTTCTTTTTTTATACTAGCAGGGTTACATTTTATCTCACAGGGATCTCCCCGGAAAGTTCAGGGGTTTCCCTGTGTAGCGCAGGGATTTCCCTGGAAGCTACAGTGGTTTCCCAATGGAATGCAGGGAACTCCCGGAGATTTACAGGGATTTCCCTGTGTATCGCAGGGAATCCCCTGAGAAGTATAGAGGTCTCCCTGCAAAGTGCAGGGGTTTCCCTGGAAGATGCAGGGATTACCCTGAGAGATAGAATGGTTTCCCTTTGAAGTACAGGGATTTCCCTGCAATGTAGAGGGGTTTCCCTGTGAGAAAAAATGGAATGACTTTGAAAATAAAAAGTTAAATTTTGGTGAGAAAACGAAGTTTATTTCTAAAAATAGAAAATTTGATATATGGAAATAGATTCAAATTCAAAAGGTGTAAAAAACTTTGATAATATTTTTTATATCCCCTGTTTTGTAGTCAAGTCCGGCTAAAGTTAAATTTTTCCTGCGGTGACTTTTCTACAAGTGTTTGGTTTGTTTACTCCACAATTTCAATCTCACACTCCTCTATCGAATTCAAAAAATACTTTCCGTAGGTTTTGTTGATTATCCTGTTATCAAGAATTGCAATAATACCTTTGTCGGATTTGTGACGTATCAATCTTCCCACACCCTGCCTGAATTTAAGGATAGCTTCCGGTAAAGAATATTCAAAGAAGCTGTTGCCGCCTCTGCTCTGAATATATTCCATTTTTGCCTGAACCACAGGATGATTTGGCATCTGAAACGGCAAACGGGTTATTATAAGGTTACTCAGCGACTCTCCCGGTACGTCAACTCCCATCCAGAAACTATCCAATCCAAACAAAACTGAATTCGTATTATTTTTAAATTGTTTAAGAAGCATGCTTCTTGAAACCCCCGTTCCCTGTATCAATAATTCAATTTTATTATCCGCAAGAATTTCTTTCAAATCCTTACCGATATTTTTTAATAAGTATGAATTTGTAAACAGGACTAATGCTTTTCCTTCAGTCATTCTTACAAATTTATAAATCCAGTCTTTTAAACAATCAATATAATATGAATTGTGTTCTTTTTCAGGCGATGGGATATTTTTTGGAATATAAATCTTAACCTGGCTTTGAAAATCAAAAGGAGAACTTAATTTAAGATTATCAACTTCTTCAGCCCCTAGCCTGACCTTGAAATAATCAAAATTATTGTTGATTGTAAGAGTGGCGCTCGTCAGGATACTGCTGTTATTTTCTCTGAAAATATTTTCCCGGAAATAAGCGGCAATATCCACAGGTGATGAACAAACACTGATATTTGAATCATGCTTTTGAGAAGCGAGCTCTACCCAATAAACATATTCATCGTTTTCACTGTCTTTTTTTTGATTTAAAAACTCATCGAGTATGGCATTAAACTCAGTAAATCTTAATATGTATTCATTGAGCTCATTCTCCTTTGCTTCATCTTTACAGGCAGGCCTCAATGAGCGAAGGTTATTCAGAAGATTCTCCAATTCCTGCTTTAATATATTTTCTGCAATCTTTTTATCATATACCCGGGAAGTCAGACTTTCAAGTTTTCCGTCCTTCATTGAAAAAAGATTTTTCCTTAGCTGATGAAAGAAAAACTGATTTAAATCCATCAGGTTAATTACAGTAGCCTGCACATGCAAAGACGGCAATGTAAGTAAAAATCCCTTCTTGGTTTTTTGATTATATAACCTGAGGAGATGGTATTTAATCATTTCTCTTGATAGCGAAGGAGAAATATGCTCTGTTGCAACCTGCTCAACGGTATGAGCTTCGTCAAAGATTACAAAATCATTCTTGTATAAATATCCTTCCCGGTCTTCAGAAACTGCATCAAAAAGAGTGAAAAATAAGTGATGATTTACAATAATCACGTCCGAATCTGCAATCTCTTTTTTGGCTTTATGATAAAAACAATTAGTATGCTCACCTCCGCATGTTTTAACCGTACATATTCCTCTTTCAGAGCATACAGAATTCCATACATTTTCATTAAGCGGAAATGAAATATCCGACCTTGTACCGTCTTTAGTTTCTCTTGACCATTGGTAAATCCTTTCCAGGGCCACCTGCTCTTCCGATTCAAAAAGTGTGCTGGAAAATTCCATTGCACGAAGCAGCCTGTTCGGACAAAGATAATTATGTCTCCCCTTCAGCAGCATTGCCTTAAAAGGCACGGGAAGAATATTCTGAAGAAAGGGAATGTCTTTATTTATAAGTTGCTCCTGCAGGTTGATAGTGTATGTTGAAACTATTACTTTTTTTTGATTTTTCTTTGCATAAAATATTGCAGGAACAAGATATGCAAAGCTCTTTCCGATTCCCGTAGGAGCTTCAATAAGTACATGCGATTTCAGTTCCAGGATCTGGAGAATCTTTTCAGCCATTTGTTCCTGGGATTGCCTGTATTCAAAATTTTCGTAATGCCTGGAAAGAATTCCCTCTTCGGAAAAAAAATTATTTATCTCACTTAATATCTCCAGCGTTTCAGTCAGCATAATATGAATTGTTTATATATATTAACTTTAAAATCTTAAACAAGTTATTTACACATTTATTTAAATTAAATGCGAAAACTTTCACATTCTGAGATTGAAATTAACCGGAAGAAAATCGAAGAGATCAAAAACTACAAAAGAAACCCTATATATGTTTTATGTGATAATATCAGAAGCATTTTTAATGTTGGTGCAATTTTCAGAACTTCAGATGGAGCATTTATTGAGAAATTGTATCTGACCGGCTATACTCCCTATCCTCCCAGGAAGGAAATTGAAAAAGTTGCCTTGGGGTCCACGGAAAGTGTTCCATGGGAATATTGCAAAGACCCCCTTGAAGCTGTAATGAAGCTCAAATCGGAAAATATCAGAATTGCAGTTTTGGAAATTACCGATAAGACAAATCTAATATGGAATATTAATCGCTCGGATTTTCCGGTATGTTTAGTGCTTGGAAATGAAATTTCTGGGGTTTCCAAAGAAATTATTGATTTAGCGGACACTTCTTTCGAAATTCCTATGTTAGGAATAAAGCAGTCTTTAAATGTTTCAGTTGCGTATGGCGTTGCTGTTTATGAGATGGTAAGGAAGTTAAATTTTTATTAGTATCGTTTTCGCCGGAGCTCTTTGTCATAACTGATCCGGCGAATTCTTTTAGTTGCGAATGAAATTGCTGTTTGTAAGATTTCCGCAAGTTAAGTTTCGATTGGAAACGCATAGTATTTTACATTGACATTTTTACCAATAAATAAGAAATTTACATTAAATAAAAATAACTCACGATGAAAAGATTAGTTGTAATCTTAACGGTAATATTTTTAACTTCCCAGTTATCTTTTGCACAGTTTAAAGGTCCGGACAACAAACAGCCCTCTTATAGTAATTCAGGTAACCTGCTTCTGGGGTTTATTAATCCTAGGAATTTCACCATGAATCATTCATTCAATGTATCTATGATGAGCACTCCATATGGCAATGTATCATTGACTTCTTATATTAATTCAATGACTTACAGAATTAGCGATAAATTCAATGTTAGTGCAGATGTAAAATTTCAATATTCTCCTTTTGCATCCTCAAGTCTGGGACAGAATTATTCTACTGCTTTACAAAATAATCTGTCGGGTGTTTTTTTATCAAAAGCATCTTTGAATTATAAAATATCAGACAATGCTTTTATTAATTTCCAATACAGAAGAATAGATGAAAGCGATTATTACAATAATTCTTATAATCCCTTCTATTCGAATTCAAGATATAATTCTGATTGGCGATAAGGATAGTTAAATATTATTTAAAAATGTACCGAAAGTAGAAATTACTTTCGGTTTTTTTTTACTACCATTTGAAAAAAGGATTACTTAATTACATCTTAAACGGTACAATAATTTTATTCTTAATATTAGTCGCCTACCTTGGATTCTCTTTAATTAATAATACCCTTAAATCCAATAAGAGCATTCCTGAATTAACCGACACCACAAAATCCGTTACAAATCAACCTAACCTCTCAATCCAGATTGATATACAAAATGGCACTAATGAAAGCGGGGCAGCTTCCAAATTTACTTCATACCTCAGAAATGCCGGGATGGATGTGGTTGAAATCGGAAATTTCAAATCAAAAGATATTGAACGAACTTTGATAATTGACAGAACGGGAGATAAGAATAAAGCCAAAAGAGTTGCTTCAGCTCTTGGTTTAAGTGATAAGAATATTATTCAGCAAATTAATAACAGTCTTTATATAGATGTATCGGTTGTAATAGGAAGAGATTTCAAGGAACTAAAACCTTATATGGATAAAAAGAAATAATATGAATTCAAAAGAACTTGCTTTCAATGCTGCAGATTTAATTTTACAGAAAAAAGGATCCCGCATAGTAGTAATGGATTTAAGGAAGTTGACTACGGTAACTGACTTTTTTGTTATCTGTTCGGTAACTTCCGATACTCAGGTGAAAGCTATTGCTGATTTTGTAAAAGAAGGAGCCAAGAAGATGGATGAGAAACCCTGGCATAACGAAGGCTATTCAAGTTTAAGCTGGGTTTTACTTGACTTCGTTGACGTAGTTGTGCATATATTTTTGGAAGATTCAAGAAAGTTCTATAACCTTGAAGGGCTGTGGGCGGATGCTGAAATTACCGAAGTAAAGGACTCCTGATCTATGCCGGCAAAAAAATCCCGACTCCTGCTGACACTTGGCGATCCTAACGGAATAGGTCCTGAAGTCATTTTAAAAATATTTAAGGATAAAGCTTTTGCATCGAAGTTTGTTTTAACTGTTGTTGGATCTAAAAGAATTCTAGATTTTTATTCCTCTCTGTTAAAAATAAAAAGTGTTCCGCCTGACCGAATAATCGAAATTTCAACACCTAATAAATTTAAAGTAACTCCCGGAACCGTCAATAAATTTGCAGGTAAGATCGCGGGGGATGCAATCATACTGGCAATGGAATTATGCCTCGAACAAAAGTTCGAGGGTATGATTACACTTCCCATCTCAAAAGAGTCTCTTAATCTCGGCGGTTATAAATATCACGGACACACCGAAATGCTTACCGAACTTTCAGGTTCGGACAATACTGCAATGATATTATATTCCGATGTATTTTCAGTAGCGCCTATTACAGGACATATACCCTTGGCTGATGTTAGTAAAACATTAACAAAGAAATTACTATTCAATAAGATCGTCGCTGTAAATAATTCTCTCGTAAGAAATTTTAAGATCAGAAATCCAAAGATTGCTCTGCTTTCTTTAAACCCTCATGCGGGAGACGGAGGAGTAATCGGAAATGAGGAAGAAAAAGTTATAAACCCTGTTATTGAAGAAATGATTTCTTTGGGGTTCAATATAAGAGGCGCATATCCTTCGGATGCCTTTTTTGCAAACAAAAGCTATAAGAAATACGATATAACCGTTGCAATGTATCATGACCAGGGATTAATCCCTTTTAAGATGATTTCTTTTGACAAAGGTGTGAATTTTACCGCAGGTCTGAAGTTTATAAGAACATCACCCGACCATGGAACCGCTTTTGATATAGCAGGATCAGGCAAAGCGAAAAGCGAAAGTACAAAGCAGGCCATTATACTGGCTGATAAACTATCTGATAATTCTCCCTTTATTACTTTGTAAATAAGCCCATTTGGAAATTCATACTCATTACCTTACTTCAAGCCTCTCCGTGGGATTAAATTTGTTCATAATAAAGTAAATAGCAATTATTACTGCGCCGGCAGAAGAAAAAATAAACATCATTTCAGGGTTGAAAGAATACCATAAGAATCCTGCTAAACTGCTTGCAATCAAATAACAAATGCTGTTCAATCCGTTATAAAATCCAATTGCAGTCGCCACCTCTTTCTTATCAGCAATATTGGAAATCCAGGCTTTGGAAATACTTTCCGTCGCAGATGCATAAATTCCGTAAAGAAAAAAAAGAGCGAAAATGATTATTAAATCCGGCTTTAAAGCCATTCCTGAATACACTATGGCAAAAATAAACAAACCTATAATAAAACTTTTTCTAAAACCAATTTTATCAGCCACGATACCCATAGGGAACGAGGAAAGTGCATACACTAAATTATAAAGAATATATAACAATATGACTTTCTCATCTGAACCGGTAATCATTTTAATCATCAATAAAAGAAATATATCCGAGCTGTTTATCAGAGCAAACGCAAAAAACCCGATTGTTATTTTTTTATATTCGGGAGTTGAAGATTTCCAGTATAAAAGAAATGAAAAGAAAGATTTTTTTTTATCCCAAGTTATATTAGCAGTCCCGGGTATTTCTTTCTCTTTTAATAGTAACGTCAATAATACACCAATAAGGCCGGGAATGAAGGCAATGAAAAACATCATCCTATAACTGCCGGGATTAAAATATAAAAAAATTAAAGCCCCGATAGGTCCGATGACTGCTCCGAATGTATCCATGCTGCGATGGAATCCAAAAACTTTTCCTTTGTTTTCCAAAGTTGATTCATCAGACAGCATTGCATCACGAGCAGAAGTTCTGAGCCCTTTTCCCATTCTGTCCATTGTTCTGGAAAGAAAAATCCAATAAGGATAAATAAATATTCCCATCATTGGTTTTGAAATTGCGCTCATTAAATATCCACCTCTTATAAATGGAATCCTTTTGCCCAGGGCATCAGAAAGCTTTCCAAAATATCCTTTGCTGAATCCTGCAGTTGCCTCAGCAACTCCCTCAAGAATTCCAATTAACAATACTGAAAACCCAATGCTCTTCAAATAAACCGGCATTACCGGATAAAGCATTTCACTGGCTATGTCAGCGAATAAGCTTATGAGTGAAAGAATCCATATTGTACGCGTAATCACTTTCATAATTAGTTTTTTTTCTAATTCCTTCTTAAGGTTCTAATTCTTTTCAATACAAGGATACTAGCATATGAAATCTCAATAAAAGAAAAAACTCCTGCCAAATAATATATTTAGCAGGAGTTATTGACTAATAAGCTTTCCTTGTAAACACTACAACCGGAACGAGCTTATCAATTAATGTTAATCAAAGCAATAGAAAGATTTTATTAGTATTATTATAGTACTAGCAATTACCTGTTGAGAAGAAAATGCAGAATCTTTTTCCAGTCTCTTTTAAAGTCATATTCAAACCTGTCTGACGGATTCAGTTCAAAAGCCATTTCAATCATTTCTATACCTTTTTCAATTTCTTCCTTAAGAAAATGTATTTTGGCTTTTTCATAATATGGTTCAGCCCAATTGGAATGATGCTTTATCACTTTATCGAATGCCTTTAATGCATTGTCATAATGTTTTGCATCAAGCAAAGCGCAACCGTAATCATACCAGGCGTCATAATTTGAAGATTCAAGCTTTACTACCATTTCATAGCTTTTTATCGAATCTTCCAATCTGCCAAGAGCGTGCTCGGAGTCGGCTTTAAGATACCAGATTTCCGAATAGTCTTTGCATAGAATCAGCGCGGAGTTAAAATCTTCCAAAGCCTTTTCATATTTACTTATATTAAAGTAACAGTTTCCTCTGCCATAATATGATTCATAATTCTGAGGTTCAAATTTTATTGCTTCCGAAAAATATTTTATTGCCATTTCAAATTCTCCAAGCTCTTCATAGGCATTTCCCATATTATGCAGCGAATATGAATCAGTCTTTTTTAGAACAAGCGCTTTCTCATAGCAATCAATCGCCTTATACAGTCTGCCTATTGAAGCATAAGCATTCCCGCAATTATACCAGGCAGAAGCAAAATTAGGTCTCAGCGCCAGGCAAATTTCATAGCTTTCAATAGCTTTCAGATATCTTCCCATCCTGTTAAGAACAATACCTCTGTTATACCAGGCAGTGTAGTTCATTGGTGAATATTTCAGATGCTCGTCATATGCCTGGATAGATTCCTTCAGCATATCAAGAAAATCAAAGCAATAACCCAATTCATAATAAGCGTCCTTATGTTCCTTTTCAATTTTCAGAACCTTTTCAAAACACTCGGAAGCTTCAATGAATTTTTCCATTTTCTCGTATGTCAGGCCCATATTAAACACTGCGTCGAGATTTTCAGGCTCCATATCTATAGCTTTGGAAAAACATTCAAGAGCTTGTTCGAATTTATCGGAATTGTCTAAGGTAATTCCCTTATTGATGTAAATTTCTGTGTCGGTAGGGTCAAGAAGGATTGCTTTATCGAAATACTCGATAGCCTCTTCAAATTTCCCAAGACTATCAAGGATTAGTGCTTTTTTATGCCATGCCTCAGTGGAATAAGGATAAATATCAAGAAATACATTTACATAACTTAGTGCTTTTTCAAACTCATTATTCTCAAAATAGAAATTAATTATCTCTTCTAAATTTTCCGAATCGAAGCTTTTCTTTGCTTCTTCCTCAAGTTTTAGAATTTTCTCAAGTTCTTCATTTTTCTTATTTTTTCTGTTCCCTTCATTAGCATCTTCTTCTCCAAGAAAATCTAATCCCTCGAAATCATTCATAGCTTTCTCCTTTGAAGTTTATTATACCAGCTAAATTCTTTTGATGAAATTATACAAAAGTCTGTATTAAGTCAAGTAATTATTCATAAGAGAGAAATTTTTGGATAAAATGAGTTTGGATATTGTACCATTGCTATAATGACTTGTAAGAAATATGTGACAAACTTAATTTGCTGCTTGCTAATTAACGTTTATTTATAACTAATAGAACCCTTTGTCAGATAAATTCAAATCATATCTCAAAAAGAATCAGAAGTTCAGCAATATCATCTACAAAAAGGAAGGTTATAAATCAATTATAACCATCAACCGTGAAAGCAAATTAAACTGCCTGAATCTTGAAACAATTAATGAACTGACACTTGCCTTCAAGGATTCTTCGTGGGACGATAATATAGCCGTCATTGTATTGACCGGAGCCGGAAAAAGGGCTTTTTCTACCGGCGCTGACTTGGATGAACAGCAGAAATACTTTCTCAGTAATCCCGGGGACTATTATAAATGGATGTATGAATTCATACAACTTCATGAGGTGATGAGGAATGTTGGCAAGCCTACAATAGCACGATTAAATGGGATGGTGGTCGGCGGTGGAAATGAGCTGAATATGAGCTGCGACCTTGCTATTGCTGCCGATCATATAATAATAAAGCAGGTTGGAGCTGCAAGAGGCAGTGTTGCTGCAGCAGGGGCTACACAATTCCTTCCGTTAATAGTTGGCGACAGAAGGGCAAGGGAGATATTATTTCTCTGTGAAGATATTCCCGCTGAGAAAGCCATGGATTGGGGACTTGTTAACCAAGTTGTCTCTTATGATCTTTTAGATGATGCTGTAAACGTTCTTGCAGAAAAATTATATAATAAGCTGCCTGAATGTTTAAGATATACTAAACAGCAATTGAATTTCTGGAGAGACTTGTCCTGGCATACAACTATAGGGCATGCCAGGGACTGGCTTTCGATCCATAATATGTCAGATGAAGTTAAAGAAGGTATATCTGCATTTAATAATAAAAGAAAAATTAACTACAAGAAAATCAGGAAGCCGAAGAAGTAAGGAAATTACGATCTTCAATTGCCACGACTCAATTTGCCGTGACCTTTAGGTCGTGGATAAGAGGTGTATTGTATCCGGCTTTAGCCGAAATATTATTATTTTTTTCTAAAGAACAAAACGATTTTATTATTTCGGCTAAAGCAGGGATCCTCCTCATTCTTACCACGCGCTAAAGCGCATGGCAATTAATAGCTATTCTTTAATTGCAACAGCTCTTATAATTTACGTCTATTAATCTCAGGTTAAATTTCTTTCTTCTCATACTTTATTCTTACCTCATATCCGAAACTATCTTCAAATAGTCCCTTTCTGATATTTGCTCCCCAGATTTCGAGTGAAGGTGAACCGTTACAGGACTTCAGATTAATTTCCAATACTTTATCCTTTATGCTAATATCTATATCGTTTACGACAGCCTTGTGGCTTCTGTCCAATGCATCTGCAATTCGCAGAACACCCGCAAGCCTGCGCACAAGTTCTTTACCCTGATTGTCAAGCTTATTGAAATTTTCATGCTTGAGCTTTGGATGTGATTTACGATGATATCTTGCGACATTTGCAATGATCTCAATTTCTTTATCATTGAATCCAAGCATTTCAGCATTTCTAATCAGGTAATAGGAATGTTTGTGATGATCGGTATGTGAAATGTAGTAGCCGATATCATGAAGCAAGGCAGCTGCTTCAAGATATTCCCTGTCGTCATCACTGAAATCAAATTTGAGCTTTATGAAATCGAAAATTTTGTTAGCCAGCTTCATAACCTGGTTTGCATGCTCTTTATCGTAATTGGTCAGCTCACCAAGATGAATGACACTGCTGTACCTGACATCAGTTAAATGCCCGAAGTCAAATTCACCGCTTCTCTGCTGGATATAATTCATTATAATACCTTCGCGCAAAGCATAGCTCGAAAGTGTCATCTTTTCAATAGCTAGATCTTCAAATATTTGTTCCAGTATGAGCGCTCCTGCAGTTATAATATCAGCCCGTTTCGGATCAAGTCCCGGAATGGCAAGCCTCTCTGTTAAAGATTCCGCTTTATAAATCTTGCTTAACGCCATGTTAAGCGCATTTTTTTTTATAACAAACCCATTCAGATTTATTTCATAATCTTCTGTTGGATTATTTACATAGCCGATAATTGAGCCTATATTATTAATAGTGCCGGAAGATCCGACCACTAATTCATAATCTTCAACTTCAAGAGTTCTCACAATCTGGTTGATTGCTCCATTAACAAACTGCTTTGCATCTTTCAAATCACTTTTTGTAACTTTCTCATTGAGAGAAAATTTATGTGTGAGGCGAACTGCACCTAGCTTAATGCTGCTTGCAATTTTAACTTCCCCTTTCTGCCCTATAAGAAATTCGGTGCTTCCTCCGCCTATATCTATCAGTAAAATTTTTTTGCTGTATATATCCAGGGACTGAAGAACTCCCAGATAAATCAGCCTTGCTTCTTCATAGCCCGAGACAATGTTTATTTCAATACCTGTTTCCTTCAGTACTTCTGAAAGAAATTCATGCCTGTTCAAAGCCTCCCGCGTTGCACTCGTGGCAACTGCAATTATTTCCGCTTTATAGGAATCACAAATTATCTTAAACCTTTTCAGGGTTTCAACTCCCCTTACCATGGACTCTGATGAAATATACTTCATATCGTTAGAGCTGCTTCCGAGACGCACAACTTCCTTTGAACGTGTCAGAACTGTGAATCTTTTTTTACTGTCAATCTTAGCAATTACAAGATGAAATGAATTCGTACCGATATCTATTGCAGCTAAGATATTATTCAAAATTTTTTAGTTGGTAATATTAGAGTTAACTTCTTTTTCACTTCTTATCCTTGCTTCAATCATTCTTTCAGCCACATCAAATACTTCTTCTACAGAAATATCATTAATATTATTTGTCGGGGACTGAATAAATACTTTGTTTCTTCCTTCAGGCGCCCACTCATAGCCATGGGTCGGACCAAAAAGTGAAATTACATTTGCATCAACTCCTCCGGCCACATGCATTGTGCCGGTATCATTTGTTATATAAAGATTTGTAAATTTTATGACTGCTCCGACTTTCCGGATGGGTGTATTTTCAAGTATGGTACAATTAATGGAAACAGCGTCCAGTTTTTTTTTAATGGAATCGGTAATTTCCTTATCAATGCTTCCAGAAGTTATAAGAATATAGCATTTAAATTTTTCATAAAGCCGTTCCATCAAACCGGTAAAGTTTTTTTCATTCCATATGTTTGATACTTTTCCCGCCCCCGGGTGAAAAGAGATTATCAGTCTGTCTTTGTCAGGAAATTTTTTTTTAATAAAATTTTCTGCAAACCTGATCTCATCTTCGCTAAGATGAATACCAGCTTGCTTCTTTTCAGATTCAGTCAGGTCACAATGAATCTGCCTTCCTACATCGAGATTCCTTTCAACCTGATGAAGCTTTTTTGAATCCCATTCAAAATCCGATTTCACATTTAACAGATATTCAACCTTATTAAGCTTATTATCAATCCTTTTGACGCCAACTCTTATTTTTGCTCCCGACAGGTAATTAATAAAATGTGAAGTTCTGGAAATTGAAACGGTAGAAGGAACTATCCCGATCTGGTAATTATGGTTCTTCAACTCTTTATAAAAATCGAGTAAGTTTTTAAACGGCGCTTTGCGGTAGGTAATAACTTTATCAATGTACGGATTTATATCGCTGAATAATATTTCATAGTTGATGGGAGAAGCTACAAGTGTAATATGAGCTTCAGGAAATTTCTTCCTTACAGCTGCAAAGAGCGGAACTGAGCATAACATATCTCCAAGCTGGTTATGCTGTCTTACTATCAGTATATTCTGAATTTTATCCGGCTTTAAGCTCTCAGAATTGATTACATTTTCCCGGTTTTCGAAAATCCTAAAAAGAAATTTAAGCATGAAGGAAAGTTATTTTATTTCCTCAAACTTTGCATCAACAATATTATCGTCGTCAGGTTTTTTTCTGTCTTTATTATTGTTATTGGAACCTGGACTATTATCAGGTTTACTCCTGCGGGAAGAAATGATTTGGTATTTACGAAGAAAATTTCTTAATATAGTAAGAACCACAAAAACTGCAATCAATATGATGATCAATCTAATCATTCTATAAGCTATTTTGCTATTTTCGGCGGAACTGGGTTATAGTATTCAATTGAAGAATGATCCGGCTTTAAAATTTCCGAAATCAGGTTTTCAAAATCCCGTTCATTATTTACAAAATCTATCTGAGCTGAATTCACAATCAAAACTTTTGTAGACTTAAACCTAAAGAAAAAATAATTATACCCTTCATTCAAATCCCTTATATATTCTTCTTTTATTTCCTTTTCAATTTCCCTGTCCCTATATCTGATATTTTGCATCAAACGCTCGACGTTGGATTGTAAATATATAATTATATCCGGAATTACAATAGTTCTTTCAATTAGTGAAACAATCTTTTCATAAAGCTTCAGTTCATCATCCTGCAAATTCAGATATGCAAAAATCTTATCTTTCTCAAAAATGTAGTCTGCTACATAAAATTCATGAAACAAATCTATCTGCTTGATTTCCTGGAGCTGCTTGTAACGGCTTAAGAGAAAATACATCTGAGTATGAAAGGCGTAACTTACGGGATCATTATAAAATTTTTCCAGAAAGGGATTGTCCTGAAAATTTTCCAGTATAAGTTTGGCATTCAGCCTTTCGGCTAATTTTTTTGCCAAAGTTGTCTTCCCAACACCTATTACACCCTCTATAGCAATATATTTTATTTTTTTCTCTTCTTCCAACAGGAATATCAGTGCTTAAATGTTTTCGATTTTATTCTCGTGATACTTGCTAACTTTAAGATTGTCTTTTGTTTCTCCCAATAAATCTTTGCTTGTTTTTTGCAGAACAGGATGAATTAAACTGGGAGCGATTTCATTTAAAGGAATAAGAACAAAATTTCTGTTTCGTATTTGAGGGTGCGGAACTTCCATAAAATCATTTATTATTATTTCATTTCCAAAAAATAAAAGATCAATATCTATTTCCCTTTCAAACCATTTCTTATTACCGGTTCTTCCCAGTAGTTTTTCAATATTTTTTAATTCCTTAAGCAGGTTTTCAGCCGTTAATTCAGTTTCAATTTCAATAATACTATTAAGATAATCATCCTGTGCAACATTTCCCCATGGTTCTGTCTCATAGACAGAAGAAGATTGGATTACTTTTGTATCTTTGATCTTGTTGATTTCCAATACCGCATTTTCAATATAACAAATTCTATCCCCTTTATTCGAACCAAGACCCAGGTAAGCAGTAGTAATTTTCATGACCGGTTTAGTTTATAAATTATCTCAACAGAATCAATTACACCGAGAGGAGCATTTGGCTTTCTGATCTTAACTTTGACGGTCATAACAAGGGGATATTCTTTTAATATAGTCTTACATATTTTTTGACTGACAGTTTCTATCAGATTATACTTCCTCTCGCTAAAAATTTTATCTGCAAGCTTATAAACCGAAAGGTAATCAACAGTATTTTTCAGATCATCAGTATCGGATAGTAAGTTCAGATCGCAATTCATTTCTATATCCACTTCAAATTCGTTTCCATACTGTTTTTCATAATCAAACACACCGTGATAAGCATAAAATCTTGCGTTGTTAATTCTTATAGTGGTCAAGGTTATATTTTAGCCTTTAGATTTTTTCCGGTGTGATTTTTTAACTTTTGAATTTTTGTTCGACTTAATTTTTTCCTTTGAAGGGTTCTTCTTTGAAACTAATCTTTTAATTTTTTTCTTTACTTTTTTATCAGTAACTTTTTTGACACTCTTTTCCCTTAACTTCTCAAGAGCTTTTTGAACTGTTCTTCCAATATCCGCCGGAGATTCGGCAATAATAATCCCGCATTCTTTCATAATATTAATCTTTTCATCCGCAGTCCCCTTTCCTCCCGAAATAATTGCTCCGGCATGTCCCATCCTTCTTCCGGGAGGCGCAGTTCTGCCCGCAATAAATCCGATTACAGGTTTTTTTACATTTTTTTTAATATAATATGCAGCTTCCTCTTCTGCACTCCCGCCGATCTCTCCAATCATCATTATTGCATCCGTATCTTTATCTTCATTGAATAATTTTACTGCATCTATAAACCTTGTACCAATAACAGGATCCCCCCCAATGCCAATACAGGTTGATTGTCCTATTCCTAAGTTTGTTAATTGCCATACTGCTTCATAAGTAAGAGTGCCGCTTCTTGAAATCAATCCAACCTTTCCCTTCTTGTGAATGAATCCCGGCATAATACCAATTTTACATTCACCGGGAGTTATAATTCCCGGACAGTTTGGTCCTATAAATCTAACCGAATGATTGTCAGAATTTTTGTTCTTAACATATTCATAAACCCTGACCATATCCTTTGTAGGAATGCCTTCTGTTATACAAACTATTAAATTAATTCCTGCATCTGCAGCTTCCATTATTGCATCAGCAGCAAAAGGAGCCGGTACAAAGATAACCGAAGCATTAGCGCCGGTTGCTTCCACAGCTTCTTTGACCGAATTAAAAATGGGGACCTGTGTTCCATTGTCCGATTTGAAAATAATTCCTCCCTTGCCCGGAGTTATGCCGGCGACAACATTTGTACCGTATTCTATCATCTGCCCTGAATGAAAAGAACCTTCTGAACCTGTAATACCCTGAACTGCAACTTTAGTTTTTTTATTTACTAATATACTCATTAAATATAATTATTTTTTAATTACAGTATTATCTTTGATCTTCCACTTACCCTTGCTATCGGCAACAAGAATATACTTTACTGTCATTTCCGTTTCCTGATCCTTGTTGTTTAGTTTGTCTGTTTTCTTTAGATGGACCTCAACTACAGCTTCATTTCCCTTTTGAGAAATTACTTTCGGCTCCTCAAGCACAACAATTTTTTTTGTATTTTTGTAATTTGTCTTAAATCTGTTGACATTGCTGGTGACCCATTGCTCGCTTGCCTTCTTCATATTCTGGTCAAAGTTGCCGCCCTCGGTAGTTCCGCGCTTTAATAGTTCAATATAATCCGTAATCGCAGTTTTAGGATTATCTAATCTTTTATTAAGCTCTTTCTCCTTCTGAACAAAATTTTTCTTATCACCTTTTTGATTTGAAACCTTCGAAGTATCTGTTTTTGATTTAGTAGTGTCTTTTGAAATGGAGATTGTGTCTTTAATGTGAGCTGTATCTCCGTTTTTCAGATTCTTGAGTCGTTCAAATTATTAACGCTCTTTTTTTTCTTTATCTTTGTCAACGTTATATTACTGCTGAGGTGGTA
>JBBSDT010000018.1:0-18627 GCA_038240405.1 Ignavibacteria bacterium | reverse complement strand
TGAAAAAGATTGAAGAAAGAATGATTGAAATTTCCAAACGCGATCTTAAGCTGTGCAGGCAGGATATGAAGCGAACCGATGCGATAGAATATTTTAAGAGTAGTAAAAATGACCCTTATAAAGTTGAGATTTTAGAAACTATTGCAAAAGATGAAGATGTAGTATCACTTTACCGGCAGGGAGAATTCACTGACCTGTGCAGAGGTCCGCATCTGCCTTCAACCTCCAAAATAAAAGCCGTAAAGCTCTTGTCAATTTCCGGATCATACTGGCGCGGAGATGAGAAAAGAAAAATGCTGCAGAGGATTTATGGTATATCCTTTCCGAAGCAGAAAGACCTTGATGAATATCTGAAAAATCTTGAAGAGGCAAAAAAGCGTGATCATAGAAAACTTGGCAAAGAACTGGATCTGTTTTCTTTTCATGAAGAAGGACCCGGTTTTCCGTTCTGGCATAATAACGGTATGATTCTTTTGAATAATCTGAAAGAATTTCTGAGAGAAAAGCTGCGGAAATTTGATTATGAAGAAATAAATACGCCAATCATATTAAATCAAAAGCTATGGCTTCAGTCAGGACATTATGAAAATTATAAAGAACATATGTATTTCACTGATATTGATGAAAGAGATTATGCAGTCAAGCCTATGAATTGTCCCGGAAGCACACTGGTTTATAAAACTACCATGAAATCTTATAGGGATTTGCCTTTAAGATTGTTTGAATTCGGACTCGTTCACAGACATGAACTGTCCGGTGTGTTATCAGGCTTGTTCAGAGTGAGAAGCTTCACGCAGGACGATGCACATATCTTCTGTACCCCGGACCAGATTGAGAATGAAATAACCGGTTTAATAGATTTGATCTTTGAAATTTATAATACTTTCGGATTTGACGATGTTCAGGTTTATCTGTCTACAAGACCTGATAAGTTTATCGGTTCGGTGGATGTCTGGGATATCTCAGAGAAATCCCTTTCCACCGCGCTGGATAATGCAAAGGTTAAATATAAAATTAATGAAGGCGATGGAGCATTCTACGGACCTAAAATAGATTTTGTAGTAAAGGATAGTTTAAGGAGAGACTGGCAACTGGGAACAATTCAGCTTGACTTTTCCATGCCGGAAAGATTCGGGCTGGAATATGTCGGAGGGGACAGCAGCATCCACAGGCCTGTGATGATTCACAGGGCTTTATTTGGTTCATTCGAGCGGTTTGTAGGTGTCTTGACAGAACATTATGGAGGATATTTCCCCTTATGGCTTACTCCCGTTCAGGTTAATGTGATGCCTATTACGGATTCGCAATCTGACTACGCCAAAAGTATTTATGAGAGGCTTCGTAAAGAGGGGTTCAGAGTAAAACTTGATTCCCGGAATGAAAAAATCGGATTCAAAATCAGAGAATCGGAGAATAAGAAAGTTCCATATATGATAGTTGTAGGAGATAAAGAAAAAGAAAGTAATACTATTTCTGTCAGGCAGCATCAAAAAGGAGATACTGGAAAATTTGAATTGAATGAGTTTATAGAAAAGCTTAAATTGCAGTCCGTCAATCGGGAAAATTACAATAATTAAACAGAGGGCATATTAAAGACAAAAAACACAAGGAAAGAATAAACGAACAGATACGTGTTCCACAGGTTAGAGTAGTAGACGAAGAAGGACATGCTTTAGGAGTAATGACAAGCCAGGAAGCACTTCAGACAGCGCGTTCAAGAGGTCTGGATTTAGTGGAAATTTCTCCGACTTCTAAGCCTCCTGTTTGCAAAATTGCAGACTATGGAAAATTCAACTATGAAAGACAAAAGAAAGAAAAGTTAGCAAAGAAGCACCAGCATGTGATGAACATAAAGGAGATCCGGTTTAATCCAAACACTGATACACATGATATAGATTTTAAAACGAAACATTTGAGACAGTTTTTGATCGAAGGGCATAAGGTTAAGGCATTTGTAATGTTTAAGGGGAGAATGATTACACATCCGGAAATCGGAAGAAAGCTTATGGAGGATATTGTGGAAAAGTTGAATGATATCGGAAAGCTTGAGGCGCCTCCGAAGATGGAAGGGAAACAATTATTTGCATATTTTTTACCTGACAAAAATAAAATTCAGATATACAAAGACAGCATAGCAAAGACAAAAAAGGTAGAAATCAAAAAGAGTATTTCAGAAGAAAATAAAACAAAGGAAAATCAGGATGCCTAAAATGAAATCCAACCGGGCGGCAAAAAAAAGATTTAAAGTAACCGGCACCGGTAAAGTAAAAAGAGAAAAAGCATATAGAAGTCATATTCTTACTAAGAAATCCAGTAAAAGGAAAAGACATCTGGGAAAAGCAACATTAGTTTCAGAACAGGAAGCAAGAACAATTAAAAGAATGATTCAAGCTTAATTCATTTAAAAACATTTTATAAGGAGAAGAAATGCCTCGTTCGAAAAATAAAGTTGCCTCGCACAGAAGAAGGAAAAGAGTTCTTAAAGAAGCTAAAGGATATGTAGGTGCAAGAAGTAAGGTTTATACTGCAGCCAAAAATTCAGTTGAAAAAGGATTAACCCATGCTTACAGAGACAGAAGGCTGAAAAAAAGAGAATATAGAAGCCTGTGGATAACTAGAATAAACGCTGCTGCAAGATTGAATAATACTACTTACTCCAAATTGATTTTTGCATTAAACAAAAAGAATATCGACATTAATAGAAAAATACTTGCTGATCTTGCCTACAATAATGCCGATGCATTCAATGAAATAGTTAAATTTGCTCTAAAATAAATTTTTGTACAAAATAAGTTATAAATAAGGCGGATAAATTTGTTCGCCTTATTTTGTTTAACAAACATTTTTAAGTTTCATTTCCATGCTTGAAAAAATTGAGTCAATAAAATCAACTGCACTTTCCGAAGCCTCTGCCATTTCATCTGAAAAAGACCTGGAAAACTACAGGTTAAAATATCTGAGCAGAAATGGCATACTTAACGACCTTTTCGAAGAATTCAAGACAATAGAAAAGAATTCAAAAGGTAGTGTAGGAAAGTCTTTGAATGACCTGAAGGTGTCGCTTCAAAATATATATGATGAAAAAAAATCTTTTGCGTCTTCGCCGGCAAATACCAAAACTGAAAATATTGATATCACCCTTCCGGGAAGAACACATAATAAAGGTACAAAACATCTGATCAATCAGGCTATTGATGAAATTACAGGTATCTTCGAAAGGATTGGATTCGGTGTATACCATAGTAATGAAATCGAGGATGAATTCCATAATTTCGATGCATTGAATACACCGGACTATCACCCCTCCCGTGATATGCAGGATACTTTTTATTTAGACAGCAAGGGCAAGGATAAACAATATTTATTAAGGACGCACACATCCCCTGGCCAGATAAGAGTTTTAGAGAAGGTAAAGCCTCCTGTGCGGGTTATTATTCCGGGAAAAGTATTCAGGAACGAAACAGTAAACGCAAGAAATCTTGCAGTATTTCACATGATAGAAGGGCTGTACGTTGATAAAAATGTTACCTTCCGTGAGCTTAAAGGTACACTTAATTATTTTGCAAAGGAATTTTTTGGAAAAGATCTGAAGACCAGACTTCGACCATCTTATTTCCCGTTTACGGAGCCATCTGCCGAAATGGATGTAGAATGTTTTTTATGCAAAGGAAAAGGATGCCGCGTTTGCAAATACACCGGCTGGCTTGAGATATTGGGCTGCGGAATGGTTGATCCTAATGTATTTAAGATGGTGGGGTATGATCCCGAAGCTTATACAGGATTTGCATTTGGTATGGGAATAGAAAGAACACTTACCGTGAAGTATGGAATACCTGACCTGAGATTATTTTATGAAAATGATATCAGATTCCTGAAACAATTTTAAAAAACTTTAATCATACATAATTAATTTAATTCATTTAAATAAATATAGAAGGAGAAATAAATGTTAAGAAACAAAATTGCAGTAATGCTTCTTTTAATGCTTGTCTCTGTCATATTGATAAGCTGCGGAGATAAGAAAAGCGATACTCAAAACAAAAGCACTACAGGCGATAAAACAAAAACTGCGGATACAATAAAAACTTCTCAAACACAAATAACTCAAACAGATAAAAAGGACACTTCAATGCACAACAATCAAACAGCAGGAAAGGAAGACCAGACAAAATCTTCAGATGGAAATATGGTTAAGATGGAAACAAACATGGGAAATATTAAGATAAAACTATTTACCAAAGAAGCGCCGATTACAACGGCTAATTTCAAGAAATTAGTGAAAGAAGGGTTCTACAACGGACTTATTTTTCACAGGGTAATTGACGGTTTTATGATCCAGGGCGGAGATCCGACAGGTACCGGAACAGGCGGTTCGAAAGAAACAATTCAGGATGAATTTGGACCCGGACTCAAGCATGATAAAAAAGGAATGCTTTCAATGGCTAACCGTGGTCCTAACACAGGAACATCCCAATTCTTTATAACTCTTGCTCCACAGCCGCATCTTGACGGCAAACATGCCATATTCGGTGAGGTAGTGGAAGGAATGGATGTGGTTGAAAAGATAGGCAAAGTTAAAACCGGACAAGGTGACAAACCTGTTACGGATGTAAAAATGACAAAGTTAACTTTAACCGATAAATAAACTATTTCAAATATTTAACGTTTGTTTAGCCGTCCTGCATATGTAAGACGGCTTTTTTATTAATAAACTAGCGATAGATAAAGTGTGGATACCTAACTAAGACTACATTATAAAATGATATTAAATTTCTGAAACATTTTAAAAAACATCAATTGTAGATATTAATTTTAATTCATTTAAATAAAATATAAAGGAAAAATAAATGTTAAACAAAATTGCGGTATTGTCGATTTTTATATTTGTCACAGTCATATTATCAGGCTGCGGGGCAGGCAAGGACGACCGGACTTCATCTTCAGAAGGAAATATTGTTTATATGGAAACAACCATGGGAAATATTAAGATAAAGCTTTTTACCAAAGAAGCGCCAATTACAACGGCTAATTTCAAGAAATTAGTGAAAGACGGATTCTACAACGGACTTATTTTTCACAGAGTCATTGATGGATTTATGATTCAGGGCGGAGATCCGACCGGTACCGGAACAGGCGGTTCAAAAGAAACAATTAAGGACGAATTTGGACCCGGACTGAAGCATGATAAAAAAGGAATGCTTTCAATGGCTAACCGTGGTCCTGACACAGGAACATCCCAATTTTTCATAACTCTTGCCGCCACTCCCTGGCTTGACGGCAAACATGCAATCTTCGGTGAGGTAGTAGAAGGAATGGATGTTGTTGAAAATATCGGTAAAGTTAAGACCGGTCAAAACGACAAGCCTGTTACGGATGTAAAAATGACTAAGGTAACTTTAATAGATAAATAATATTTCATACATTTTAAATTTTGTTAAGCCGTCTTACATCTGTTAGATCTGTATGACGGCTTTTTTATTATTAATTTAATGATATAGATTAATTATCTTGTTATTATTACAATGCCTAAAACCGAAACCAAATACCTTACGTCATATAAAACACTGCTTGACACATTTCAAACGGAGGATATTCCGAACAATATTGTTTTATCATTAAATGAAAAAATTTTACTGGATGATCTTATAAAGATAGTTTGCAGAAAATTTATCGGGAAAAATTTTGATGAAAGAAACAATCTGATTTCATTCAATGCAGAAGATAAAATGATGGAAAGTGTTCTTAACGAATGCAGCAATATCGGCCTCTTTTCTGAAAAAAAGGTTGTTGTATTGAAAAATGTTAAGAAGCTTTTAAAAGATTCAAAACTCTCTCTACTTAGCTATCTTGAACGGTTCAATCCTGATACATGCCTTCTTATGGTTGCAACAGATGAAATTCTGGATGTTGATAAGATCTTTTCGCTTGATTTAAAAGAAGAATCCGGTGGAAAAGATCATCGGAAAATTATTGATAAAAATGTAAAGATATATCAGGTTGGTGCTTTTACCGAATCAGAAATGATAAAATGGGTTAAAAAGAAATTTGAAGGTTTTACAATAACTGAGGATACTATAAAACATTTTCTTCAATTTACAAACTATTCATTCGACGAAATTATCTCGGAGATTGAGAAGCTTCAAACTTTTTGTTACTTTTCAAATGAGATAACAAAAGACTCTGTGAATTTATGCAATGGCATTGCCAGGGATTTTAATGAAACGGATTTTATAAAAGCTGTAATCGAAAGGAAAAAGGAAGTTGCATTAAGGATATATTCACAGATTTCAATGAAAAAGGACGTCGAGATTTTTCTTATATTTTTATTAAGCTCGGCTTTTGTTACGATCAATAAGCTGTTTGATGCAAACGTAAGCAGGCTTCAGGGCTGGCAGCTAAAGAAGGAGTTGAAGCTATGGTTTCCTGACCAGGAGAAGCTTTTACCACTTTATAAGAGCTTCAGGGAATCAATCAACCGGGAAAAAATAGGATCTGCTTTTGAATATATATTTACAACTGATAAGTTGCTGAAGACTTCAGGAGGAAATAAAAGAACGATGATAACGTCTTTAATCGACAATATTTGCAATTTATAGCGCTTTTTGCGGAACAAATTTAATTTTAAACAGTTATTATAAGCAGCGTAATGCCGGGGAATTCCAAGCTTGATCAAAATTATCAGAAATTAACAGACGAAGAGCTAATATTTAAATTTCAGAAGGACGATGTCACTGCTTTCAATGAGATTGTTAACAGATACAAAGACAGGATTGTAAATTTTTTATTCAGGTACACCGGCAGCAGGGAAGATTCGGAGGATTTAGCGCAGGATGCTTTTATTAATTTATATAAGTCAAAACACTTATACAGGGAAATTGGTAAATTTTCAACATGGTTTTATACAATCGCTATCAATCTCGCAAATACATATGTTCGGAAGAAAAAAAAGCTCAGAACTTTTTCAATAAATAATGTCGGCGAAGACCATGACTCCGATTACGAATTGACTGCAGATACAATGGCTCCTGACGAAATAGTCAATGCGAGCAACGAAAATTTTTATATTCAGAAAGCAATAAACTCTCTTAATCAAAAATTCAAGGAAGTAATAATTTTAAGAGACATTCAGGAATTGGATTATGAAGAGATTGCAAAGATTACGGGTCTGCCGTTGGGAACTGTAAAGTCCCGTATTAACCGTGGAAGAGAGTGTCTCAAAGAAATTTTATCACAAATTTATAAGCCGAAAGAGAATTAATTTTAATATTGGATAGCGAAGAGAAATATCTTGATATAAGAAATAAGCTGAATAATCTTGAAGAGGTTAAGGCAAGTGATGATTTTGTTAATAAGCTTCATTACAAAATTGTTGAAATTGAATCGGAAAAAAGGCATGAACATGAAAAAAGGTTTGATGAAGGTCGTGGAGGATTTCTCAGGAATTTGTTTTCAAATATTCAGTATCCGTGGCTTATCCCCGCGGCAGGATTTACAATATTAATTTTCTTTATTTTCTATATTACATATCTGAATAAAGATGCATCGGAAAAAAATCAGCAGATTCTTTCAACACAGAAGCGGGACAGTAATGAACAAACTATAACTTTACAACCGCCGCAAAGCTCTGTTTCCGAAAAAAAGACTGATAATACTATAGAGCCACAGGAGACTTTAACCGGAAAAAATAAATCCATAAATAAAGAAAATAAAGATATTGCCGGTGACCTGAAAGACCAAAAAACTCCTAAACCGCAGGAATTGCAGGATAGAAAAAGCATAACGCATAATAAAGAAGAATCAAAAAGCATCTCTGAAGAAAATTATAAAACCCCTCCCAGTGTCACAAATGAAACAGATAAAGATGATAATGTTAAACAAAATTTAGCTATGAAGAAGGCTGAGCCGGAGGAAAAAAATAATTCAGGAATATTATCTCCCCGGTTAAATAATAAACCGGACACTTCTGTTGATACGGAAAGGCTGATGCAAAACAAGATGACGGAAAATAATTTTCAATCAAAAAAACTCCTGGAGAGGCTTGATAAGATTGATGATAAAAGTCTTCAGATACTGCGTGATAAGATTTCTGCAAATTAAACCTTTTTTCTATTTAATTATCTAAACTTAAAGTCTTGTACATTTCAAAAATAAGAATATCGATTCGCAGGACTATTCTTGATCCTCAGGGGAAAGCAGTCGAGCATTCTTTGAAAGCATTGGGTTTCAACTCTATTGAGGATACCAGAGTCGGAAAATATATTGAACTGAAAATAAATTCAGATTCTAAGGAAGAAGCGGAACGAATTTCAAATGAAGCATGCAAGAGGCTGTTAGCTAATCCGGTTATGGAAGATTATACATTTGAGATTTATAAAAACGAATAGAAAATAATGTCAAATGCCAGAGCTGGAGTTATTGTGTTTCCGGGATCTAATTGTGACCATGATGTTTATAATGTTTTAAAGAATATATTAAATGTGGACACATGTTTTTTATGGCACAAAGAATCAACTATTGGGAGTACAAATATTCTAATTCTTCCCGGAGGTTTTTCTTACGGAGATTATTTACGATGCGGAGCAATTGCTAAATTTTCTCCGATAATGAAAGAAGTAATACGCTTTGCTAAATCCGGCGGTATTGTCATTGGCATATGCAATGGATTCCAGATATTATGTGAATCGGGGCTTTTGCCTGGTGTCTTATTAAAAAATAAAAATTTGAGTTTTATCAGTAAAACTGTTACATTGAAAGTAGAAAATAATAAAAGTATTTTTACGAGTGAGTATAAGATAAAGGAAGAAATACAGATTCCTGTTGCACACGGAGAAGGAAATTATTATTGCAGCGGTGATACATTGTCTGATTTGATAAGCAATAACCAGATTTTATTCAGATATGAAGATAATCCCAACGGTTCTATCGACAATATTGCAGGAATTCAAAATGTTACCAGGAATATTTTAGGGTTGATGCCGCACCCTGAAAGAGCAGCCGATGAAACGCTCGGAAGACATGATGGAATAAGGTTTTTTAAGAGTGTTGTTGAAAGCATAATGTAATAATAATTTATTAAAGAAAGATAATCCCTTAAAATAAGGGAAAGGAGCAATAAAAATGTTTGGTTTAGGAACACCTGAAATAATATTAATAGCAATTGTAATTTTGGTTTTATTCGGGGCAAAAAAAATTCCCGAATTAATGCAGGGATTAGGAAAGGGAATCAGGGAATTTAAAAAAGCATCCTCGGATGTGGAAAAAGATCTTACCTCTCACGATGATAAGGATAAGACAGTAAAATAAAATTTTTTTATTTAATACTATCTGCCGTTCTGAGAAGAAAAAGCGAAAATCTGTAAGATAAAATGATTTTCAATTACTTTTAAAATTTTAATCTCAGGAGGGCATTTTTATATATATTTTATGAATAATATCCCTCAAAGTCTGGAAGAAATAAAATCGTTACTAAATTCCGGACAACTTAATTGCGAAATGCTGGTTACCCGGTATCTTGAAAATATTTATGAACAAAAAGATTTAAATGTTTTTATCAGCTTATTCGATAAACAAGCTGTGGAGAGGGCGCTAGAAGTAGACGAGAAGTTAAGAAACGGAACTTCCGGTAAGATGGCAGGTGCGGTTTTTACTATTAAGGATGTGATCTCAACTAAGGATAATTTGCTTACATGTGGTTCGAAAATACTAAGTAATTTTACTGCTGTTTACAATGCAACGGTTATTCAAAGATTGTTGAATGAAGATGCGATAATACTTGGCAAAGTAAATTGCGACGAATTTGCTATGGGTTCTTCAAATGAAAATTCATTTTACGGGCCTGTTAAGAATCCGTTTGATAAAACACGTGTACCCGGAGGTTCATCCGGCGCAAGTGCAGTTTCGGTCGCTGCAAATATGTGCTTACTCTCTCTTGGCTCTGAAACCGGAGGATCTATCCGGCAGCCTGCTTCGTTCTGCGGCATCACCGGATTAAAGGCAACTTACGGCAGAATATCACGTTTTGGTCTTGTAGCTTTTGCATCTTCCTTTGATTCGATAGGGATTTTCGGAAACAATAATAATGATATAGCTGCAGTATTGCAGGTCATAGCCGGATTTGATGAAAGAGACAGCACATCATCCTATACAAAAGTGGATGATTATGCCAGGGAAACCCTGAGCAGGTTTGAACCTAAGGAAATAAAGATTGGGTATGCCAAAGAATATTTCGATGAAGGTCTTGACCCGGAAATCAGGCAAAGTGTATTTCTAAAAATAGAAAATCTAAGAAGAAAAGGTTTTGAAATTAAAGAAATTTCACTGCCTCATACTAAATACGTGATTCAATCTTATTATATTTTAACTTCTGCAGAGGCATCAAGCAATCTTTCACGTTATGATGGTGTCAGGTACGGTTATCGTTCTGAAAATTCAGACGAATTGGAAGAAATGTATGTAAATACACGCTCGGAAGGGTTCGGAGCTGAAGTAAAGAGAAGAATAATGCTCGGTACTTATGTCCTCTCTTCGGGGTATTATGATGCCTATTACAGAAAGGCACAAAAAGTCCGAAGGTTAATCATGGATGATTTCGAAAGCGCTTTCCGGGAAGTTAATTTTATAATCTCGCCTACAACTCCTACTGTGGCATTTAAAATCGGAGACAAAGTTGAAGATCCCCTCTCCATGTATCTCAATGACATATATACGGCTTCAGTAAATCTTGCAGGCGTTCCTGCCATCTCAATCCCGGCGGGAGTTGATAAAAACAAGCTGCCATTTGGTATTCAGGTTATTGGCAAGAAGTTTGACGAGGTGGGATTATTAAAAATGTGGAACGAACTCGCATAGTTCAACTGAATAAACATTAACTCACCTCTTCAAATTGAATTCAAATTTAGTTCCTTTATTTTCCTGACTGTCAACCTTAATTATGCTGGAATGAGCCTCGAGTATATGTTTTACGATGGATAATCCAAGTCCGCTTCCCCCAACATCGCGGGACCGGGCTTTGTCAACACGGTAAAATCTTTCGAATATCCGGGGCAAGTCTTTTTTTGTTATTCCGATGCCATTATCTTCGATCCCTACAATAACTTCTTTTTCTTTAACATCTAATGAAATTTTTACTATTCCCTCTTTTGATGAATATTTTATTGCATTATCTATTAAATTAACCAATACCTGCTGCAATCTTTCTTCATCTCCAAAAACACTGATACCGTTGGAAATTCCTGAATCAAATTGAAGAGAAATATTCTTTTTATCAGCAAGAGCTGTCAGTCCCTCTATTGTTTTATTAATAACATTTGAAATCTGAAAATACCTTTTACTCATCTTCACACCTGTTTCAAATTTTGAAATGCTGATCAGATCATCAACAAGTTCCTTGAGACGACTGGTCTGATTAAAGGCACGTTTAAGAAAATCAGTATTAACTTTTTCATCATTGATAGCTCCGTCCAGAAGTGTTTCGAGAGAAAGCTGTATTGCAAATATTGGGGTCCGTAATTCATGAGCAACATTCCCGAGAAATTCGTTCCGGTTAACTTTAAAAATCTTCGCAGTATTCAATTCATGCAAAGTTCTTTGTGCAATCGAATAAAGCTCGTTGATAATATCAAATATTTCTTTATTTAATACTGAACCCGATTTCAATTCATCGAGCTTCTCAATTAACTCATTGATCTCACTTATTTTTTCATCGAAATGATTTAGGTTGTCAGTATCTTCCTTAAGCTTTAAATTGCCTGATAAGATGAAGATTTTCTTTAGAGGTAAGTTTACTTCCTTATATATAAACAGCGCGCTGAAAATATAAATCATTATCCCTGTTACGGTAATGTATAAAAGAGTTTCGTTGGAAACTTCTGTAAATCTGGATAATAAGATAAATTGTATAAGAAGAAGAGTAAAAAATAAAACGGAATATTTCGATAAGAGATTAACTCTTTTCATTCATAGAACTGCTTTTGAAAAACTATTTTGAATCTTTAAATCTGTATCCAAGCCCCTTAATAGTCTCAATGTATTCAGAATAATCTCCAAGCTTTTCGCGCACCTTTGCCACATGTACATCTACAGTTCTGTCAACTACATAAATATTTTCTCCCCATATCTGATTAAGAAGAATTTCACGGGAATAAACTTTGCCCCTGTTTGAAAGAAGAAAGTGAAGCAGCTGAAATTCTTTTTTCGGAAAGAAAATTTCTCTTGCATCAATCCTTACACTATGACTGGAACTGTCAATTTCCAGATTCTTAAATTTTATGTTATTTTCGAGCTTTAAATATTTTTCGTGATCGAAAGATGTTCTCCTGATTACAGATTTTATTCTTGCCAGTACTTTACGAGGTGATATTGGTTTGCTGATATAATCATCTGCGCCGATTTCCAATCCCAGAATTTCATCTATCTCATTCTCTTTTGCAGTAAGGAATATTATCGGAATCTTAGAGGTTTCAACATTATTTTTAAGTTGCTTGCATACCTCAAAACCATTCACTTCGGGCATCATAATGTCAAGCAGTATTAAATCCGGAATGGATTCTGCAGCTTCGAGCGCCTCTCTGCCGTCTTTTGCAGTTATTACTTCGAACTCATTTTCCCTTTCAAGATTGTACTTTAATATATCAACAATATCCTTCTCATCGTCTACCACAAGAATTTTCTTTTTCATTTTCATTTTTTTCATAAATTTACCGATTCTATATTAATAAATCATAAAATTATCATTTAAAAATTATTTCTTTTCCTTCCTTTGCGGATTTGTAAACTGCATCTACAATTTCAATTACTTTCAATGCATCTTCTCCTGTAGAGATTACATTATGATGTCCTGCTACGGCTCCGACAAAATGCTTTAACTCATATTCATAACTTTTTTTGAATACATTGGATGGGGCGATTATCTTTTTGGGTGTAATATTGTAAAGGCTGCCATCCATTCGTTTAAAAATTTTAAACGGGTTAATTGAAGAACTGCCTTCCTTGCCATATACATTACAATAAAATAATTCTCCGTCTCTTAACAAACTCCAGCTTACCTCGATGGTAAGAGTAGTATTGTTTTTGAATTTTATCATCGCTATGCTTGAATCCTCGACAGACTTTGTATTGTGATAATAGTTGGTTGCAGTGACACTTTTGACTTCGGGAAATCCCAGTATCCATAACCCAAGGTCCAGCATGACAATTCCGTTGTCAAGAAATACTCCGCCTCCCGATTTATCTTTTTCAAGAATCCACTTTTGATTGGAGCTCTGGGACTTTAACCAGCCGGCCTTAATATAAAATATTTCTCCTATCTCTTTTGCTTTGGTAAATGTCCTCTGCATCATCATATCATTTCTAAACCTGTTATTCATCGCAACCATAATTTTTCTTTTCGATTTCTTTGCAGCGTCAACTATGCCTTTTGCTTCTTTATAATTTCTCGCAATAGGCTTTTCCACCAGGACATCTTTTTCTGCTTCGAGGCATTTTATAGCAATATCTTTATGAACATTAGTTTGTGTAGCTATGATAACAGCCGAGATTTCAGTATTTTCTTCAAGAAGCTTTTCAATATCTTTATAACATTTCTTGATATTGTATTTGGATGCAATACTTTTGCATTTTGAATAATCACTGTCGCATACGGCAACTATCTCAACGCCATCCATCTTCGAAAGAATCGGAAGGTGTATGATTTGTGCTATTCCCCCAAGGCCCGCAATGCCCAGCTTTATTTTACTCATTTTAATTCTATTCTCATAACAAAAAATGTCAAGACACCCAAATCACATATAAAGGATACTGACCGTTGCTTTCTTCCGAACCTGGCGGAGTTGGGTAAACTTTATATTGTTCGGGGCTTGACAATACTTAAAAATGAAACTTATTAATATACTCAGGAAGATTTAAAAATTAAATACAATCCTAAGCAGCCAATTATAATATTAGCAATCCACATTCCCATAAACGGACTTAAAAGTGCACGATCAGCCAGCTTTTCACCGCCGATAAGGCATGCCCAGTACATTAAAAAGAAAAGCAGGGAAAGTCCTGCCGCAATTCCAAAACCTCCTCGCTTTACCCTGTAACCTAATGGAGCTCCAACTAAAATAAATACGACACAGGCAAAAGGAATGGAATATTTTTTATATATTTCTACGCTATAAGAATCTATCTCTTTATCAAGCTGTTCTGCTGTTAATTTAATATTCCTGAAATCATTTTGCTTATTAACAAAAACTCTGATTAAATTTTTAAGGCTGTCATAAGCGCTTATCTGACTTTTGTTTTGCACTGCTGAGTCAAATTTTGTACCAGGTAAGCCTTTGTAACTTCCGGTTTTTGTAAATATTGTATCAATAAAATGTATTTTTTTAAGTTTCACTATATCATTATTCAGATTTTCCAAAAAATTATAATTAAGGTTGCCCTGATTATTTTTAAGGCTATCAACTATTACCTTCATTGCAGAAGCAGATAATTCCCTGTCCCCTCTGCTAAATGCATTTTCATCAGACGCCTGGAATCCAAACCCCTGAGCGTCAAAAGTAAGACGGTGTTTTTCAAATTTTATTTTTCTATAGTCCTGATTTATGTTCCTTAAATTAAGCTGGTGAATTTCCCCGTCATTTAAGTTCATAACTACTTTCTTAAAATCACTCGTAAAGCTTATATCTCCGCTTTTTGCAGTTAAAAGGTTTTTATGATTTGGATCGGAATAATCGTAAATATATACGCCTTCAATATTATTGCTGTTAGGAAAAGTCTTTCTAACCAGTATCTGTACACCCTGCAAGTCATCAGAGAATTTTCCCGGTTCCAGAATAAAGGTTGGCTTGGTCTTCGAGATATCATATAATAATATTCTTGCCTGATGATTTGCTTCCGGCAAAACATCATTGTTAAAGCGAATCATTAAATAAAACATGCCAAATGAAATCAATATTACCGGAATCATCAAACGCAGCAAGCTTACCCCGCTGGCTTTTAAAATTGTTATTTCATTGTTTGAAGACAGTAAACCAAAGGCCATTAATGAGGCAACCAGCATAGCCATTGGGACGGCAAGAGTTACCATCCATGCCAGGTTAAGCGATATCAATTGAATAATTAACCAGATGCTCAAACCTTTCCCTACGAATTGATCAAGTGACTTTATTAAGAATTGAAATAAGAATAAAAAGATTACCGTGCCAAGGGCAAAGAAAAATGGCCCTATAAGTGACTTTAGAATATTACGGTCAATCAAATTCATATTTTATATCTGAATGTATCCGGAGTTACGGATATATGAAATTCATAAGAAAACATTTTCTATGAATACTTATTTCTTATTAAATTTTAATACAGGATAGTCGAATAGAAAATTCGAGATATTGACAATTTAAATTTATTTGAGGTTATATTACTTCATCTAAACTTTCGAAGTCAGCAACCTGTCTTTTTTTATAACATTCAAATCTTTTCCAACTTTCACAAATGCAGATATACAACTGTCCAGGTCCTCTTTTGAGTGTGCGGCTGATAACTGAACGCGTATCCTTGCCATTCCTTTTGCGACAACAGGATAAAAAAACCCTATTACATAAATTCCTTCTTCAAGTAACCTGGATGCCATGTCCTGGGAAAGCTTTGCATCATAAAGCATTATGGGTACAATCGGATGTATGCCCTGTTTTATATCAAATCCGGCTTCAGTCATTTTATCTCTGAAATATTTTGTATTCTGTTCAAGCTTGTCTCTGAGTTCGGTAGTTTCACTTAACAAATCAAATACCTTTATAGAAACGCCTACTATTGAAGGAGCAAGTGAATTTGAAAATAAATAAGGGCGGCTCCTCTGCCTTAACAAAGCGATTATTTCTTTCCTCCCGCTGGTAAAACCCCCCATTGCTCCTCCCAGAGCTTTGCCAAGGGTTCCCGTAATAATATCCACTTTTCCTATTACATCATTAACCTCAATCGAACCTCTGCCCGTCTTTCCAAGAAAGCCTGTGCAGTGACATTCATCGCTCATTACCATAGCCTGATACTTTTCCGCAAGCTCACATATTACTCTTAAATTTGCAATAACCCCGTCCATCGAGAACGCTCCGTCAGTACATATTAATATCTGTTGTGCTCCGTTACTTCTTGCTTCTTTTAACTTTGCTTCGAGATCTTCCATGTTATTATTCTTATATCTAAATCTCATTGCCTTGCAAAGCCGAACTCCGTCAATAATGCTTGCATGATTTAATTCATCCGATACTATGGCATCCTTCTCTCCCAGCAATGGTTCAAAAACTCCTCCGTTCGAATCAAAGCATGCTGCATAAAGTATTGTGTCTTCAGTTCCGAGAAATTTGCTGATTTTTTCTTCAAGGACTTTGTGAATAGTTTGTGTGCCGCAAATAAATCTTACTGAGGACATCCCATAGCCCCATTCATCAAGCGCCTCATGAGCAGCTTTTATGATCTCCGGATGTGAGGAAAGCCCCAGATAATTATTTGCGCAAAAATTGAGAACTTCTTTATCGTTTACCATTATTTTTGCGCCCTGAGGAGTTTCAATAATTCTTTCTGTTTTATAAAGCCCCTGTGATTCAATAGACTCTAATTCGTCATGTAAAGATTGCCGGAATTGTGAGAACATATGCAGTAATAAAGTTAATTATTGGTTAAATTAAGTTTTTTTTAAGAAGAGTTTAAGACATTAAATTTAGAACAGGTTTAAAAATTTATTCTAAGATTGATAATTTAAGAAAATATATTTGAAAAAATAAATGATTGTTTTTAAAATACTCCCTCATCATAAGCCGCTTCTCCGTGAAGTGACTCATCAAGTCCGGCATCCTCCTCATGTTCGGCAACACGAACCTTTGAAATCAAATTTATGGCGGCAAGCATAATATAAGTGAAAACAAAAGCATACACTGCAGCTCCGAGAGTTGCGACAACTTGTTTTATAAAAAATCCAGACTCACCGGTTATTAATCCGTTAGCCCCGGCAGGATTAATCTGTGTGGAAGCAAATACCCCAAGCAGAATTGTACCTAAGACTCCTCCGACTCCATGCACACCCCATACGTCAAGTGCATCGTCCCAGCCCATTTTATTTTTCAAATTCACTGCAAGATAACAAATCAATCCTGAAGCAATTCCAATCACGACTGCATAAGAAAGCGACACATAACCTGCAGCCGGAGTAATTGTTGCCAATCCTGCAACTGCTCCCGTAAGCAAGCCGACAAATTTGGGTTTCCTTGAACGGTTCCATTCTATAACCAACCATGTAATAGCAGCAAAGGATGCTGCTACGTCGGTATTTAAAAAAGCAAGTCCGGTTATAGCGTTAACATCAAGAGTGCTTCCGGCATTGAATCCATACCATCCAAACCATAAGAGTCCGGTTCCAAGCGCTATTAATGGTATGCTGTTAGGCTTATTTTCTTGATTTCTTCTCTTTCCGACATATAATACTGAGGCCAGCGCTGCAAAACCTGCGATAGCATGTACAACTATTCCTCCTGCAAAGTCAAGAACACCCCACTTGGCAAGCATACCACCACCCCAAATCATATGAACAAAAGGATAGTACACAAATAATTGCCACATTATCAAAAAAATCAAATAGGCTTTAAATGTCACCCGGTTCATAAAAGCCCCGGTAATCAGTGCAGGCGTTATAATTGCAAACATCATCTGATAAGCCATAAAAACAAATTCAGGTAACTTGGGGTTTCCGGAAAAAGCAGAGTTTAATGTAACTCCGCTCATCATTATTTTATCAAAGTTACCTATTACGCTTCCTTCTCCTCCGCTAAAGCAAAGTGAATAACCAACAAGGTACCATAGAATAGTAGTGATACCCATAGATACAAAACTTTGAATCATGATGCCCAAAATATTTCTTTTTCCGGCCAGTCCGCCATAAAAGAATGCAAGGCCTGGTGTCATTAACATTACAAGGCTTGTTGCAAGCAGCATAAATCCGGTAACTCCGGGGTCAAAGGTCATTTTTGTTCTCCTTACAAATTTATTTTAGTGAATTTTTCCTTTATGATTTTCATGGGAAAGTTACTCCCATATTTACCATTGCTTCAAACCGGTTGTTCCTGTTTTCATTGTTCCAGAGAAAAATCTTCTGAAGCATGTCAGTCTTCAATATTCTCCCTTCAAGACGGATATACGAATTCTCGGTTGGTTTATATTCTGTTCCAAGGGTAGCTCCCCAAATTTTTAGTCCTGTTTCCATATTATTTTGATTTCGAGAGACTCCCGATAAAATCCCGTCCGGATCTCTGAACACCTCTCCTCTTCCGTAGATATTAAATTTTTTTGCTACGCTCAAACTCAACGCAAATACTGCATTCCACATCGTGGCAGCCTTATTTAGATCTGACAGATCAGAATTTTGCTGAAACGCAAAATCAACACCTGTTGAAATCTTAAGCTTGTTGAATTCATAATTAAAAAAAATATTATTATAAACATTGAAATGTGAAATACTGTCTACTAATGGCGAATCATCTCCAAGATAATTATCATATCCGAAGCTTAATTTTTCATTTGGAGAATATGAAACTAAAAGTCCGGCAGATTTTTTATTATTATTATCTTCGTACAGGTTGTATCCGTTCAACAGAAAAAAAT
>JBBSDT010000017.1:0-18749 GCA_038240405.1 Ignavibacteria bacterium | reverse complement strand
CAGTTTACCAGGCCTGAGGTTTATGAACGGCTTAGAGTTCCTAAAGTTTTACTGTCAGGGAATCATAAAGAAATCAACAAGTGGAGAGAGAAGAAAGCAAAATCCAAATATAAAAAAAATTTTAAATTAAACAAGAATTAAAAAGCTGCGATAAGGAGAAATTATCATGAATAAACAAATTAATTTAGTGACAGCCGGACAGATTAGAAATGATATTCCCGAATTTCACGTTGGTGATACCATCGGCGTATCTGTTAATGTGTTTGAAGGGGATAAAGAAAGAATACAGATCTTTAAGGGTATTGTTATGGGAATTAAGGGGGCTGGCATTAGTAAAACTTTCCGGGTTAGAAAAATTTCAAATGGAATAGGGGTGGAAAGAATTTTTCCTGTTAATTCTCCGAGAATAGCGAAAATAGAAATAATGAAACACGGAAGCGTCAGAAGGGCAAAATTATATTACCTTAGAGGATTGACCGGCAAAGCCGCAACCAAAATCAAAGAAAAGAAAAGAGTATCCAAAATACTTGATACTATATCACCTGACAAAGATGTAACTTCAAAAACAAACGGTGCTCACAAGGTTGAAAAGGCGAAAGAAGAAACTGTTTCATAATTTTTAAAACTGGATCGGAATTTTATTAACCGTCAATTCTTTCTTTGACGGTTTTTTTATAGCTTGATGAAAGAAAAAAAGTTATTTGTTTCTGTTGCCGGCAATATTGGTTCCGGAAAATCATCTCTTACCAATATGATTTCGAAGGAATTCAAATGGACCCCTTATTATGAAAGAGTAAACAATAACCCTTACCTGAAAGATTTCTATTCCGACATGAACAGGTGGTCTTTTAATCTCCAGGTTTATTTTCTGTCACACAGATTCAAAACCCATAAGCAAATCTTAAATAAAAAAACTTCAGTCATTCAAGACAGAAGCATTTACGAAGATGTCGAAATCTTTGCCAAAAATCTTTATACACTAGGGAAAATGAAAAGGAGAGACTATGTTAATTACAGAAATCTCTTCCGGGAAATGACACACTTTTTAAAGCCCCCTGATCTTCTCATCTATCTCAGGGCAGATCTTCCAAAGCTAATTAAACAAATAAACCTGCGGGGAAGAGAGTTCGAAAAAAATATTGATACAAACTATCTGAACATGCTGAATATCAACTATGAAGAATGGATACAAAATTACCGCTATGGCAACTGTCTCATCATAGAAACCGGGGAAATTGATTTCGTTAATCGTAAAAAAGATTTCAATAAAGTCATAAGGCTGATTCGAAAAAATCTAAACATTTGAGATCTTAATGGATTTTACAAAACTGAATATTCCGCGGTGCAAAAAATTCTCCGGATACAAACCATGTATCTCTTACAAAAATTGTCTCGAGCATGGGTGTCAGATGGCTATTCCGGAAACACGAATTGGAAAAAAAATACTGATATTATCCCTTGACGCGCTGGGAAACGTTATGCTTAATACATCAATATTGCCGGCATTGAAAAATAAGTATCCGGAAAGCACGATTTACTGGCTTACAAAAAAAATTGCAGTAGAAGTACTGATGAACAATTCATATATAGACTATATTTATCCCTGGGATGATGAGTCAAGAATGATTTTGAAAAATATCAGCTTTGATCTTTTGATTAACTCCGATAAGTCAATGTATGCATGTGCCTTCGCAAATGAAGTATCTGCAAAAGAAAAACTTGGTTTCATGCTTAATGAAGATGGCAAAATAATTCCCGCTAACCCGGAAGCTTTGTATAATTACACAATGGGAATAGATGATGAACTGAAGTTCAGAAATAACACCAAATCCGGAAGCCGGATTATTCATGAAACGTTTGCTCTTAAATTCGACCGCTCCGAGTATATATTCAATTTCACAGATAAAGAACTGGAATTTATTATTCAATATAAGGAACAAATAAAATATGACAGGAAGAAAATCTATGTCGGCTTTAATACAGGATGCTCTAATTTATTTCCAAATAAAAAAATGTCAATAGAGCAGCATACTGAATTAATAAATGACCTCAGTAAATTCGATGACTTTAAAATACTTCTTCTGGGAGGAAATGAAGATACCGAAAGAAATCTAAAAATCTATGAAAGTCTTTCAAAAAGTGTTAAGAAGGAGATAATATATACTCCTACCAATTCGGGCATACGAAACGGCGCATGTTTCATGAGCATTAGCGATATTGTAATTACTGGAGACAGCTTTGGAATGCACCTGGCTATTGCTTTAAAAAAATATGTCATTGCCTGGTTCGGATTGTCCTGTTGGAGTGAAATAGATCTGTTCGACAGGGGTGAAAAGCTGGTGCCGCTTGGATTAGAATGTTCTCCATGCTGGAAAAAAGTATGCCCGTATAACCTGGAATGTATTCAAATGATAGACTTAAAAAAAATAACGGAACTTGTAAAAAAATATTCTCTCCTCATTCCTCTTATTTCTTATAACAATTAACCGGATGTGTCAGGGGGTTTGTCTTTTGAGTTATCATCAGTATTTTTATCTTTATTTTCAATATATTTGCCTACAAATGAATTACTGTATTTACCAACGGAAGTAATAATATAAATAACTATAATTACTACTACTGCAATTAATGCAACTACCCATAATACAGTGTCCATAAAGCAAAATAAAAAATTAGTTATGTGTTACGTGACTTAAACAAGTTTCTATCTCTGTAAATTCTGATTCTCTTGGCGCTTGAAATAGCATTTATTCTTTCCTCTGCAATTTTCCTTGAAGCAACTTCGGTAGGTACGTTTTCTTTTTTTGAAATTTCTATTATTTGTTTCAGAATATCATATATACCTGAAGCTTGCTGTAAGGCCCTTTCCCTGTTATAACCTTCCAATTCATTATAGACATTTATAAGTCCTCCGGCATTTATGACATAATCGGGAGCATATAAAATGCCTTTTTCCTTCAGCATTTTTCCATGCTTTTCTTCATCCCCAAGCTGATTATTGGCAGCGCCCGCAATAATTTTAACTTTTAATTTAGGAATGGTTTCGTCATTGATTACGCCTCCCAAAGCCGCAGGCGACAAAACATCAGCCTCTATAGAAAAAACTTCCTCATTCGATATAATTTTTGCTTTACATTCTTCAACTATGTGTTTCAATTTCTCTTCGTAAAGATCATTTACAAATAAAACAGCTCCCTCTTTATATAAGTATTTGCATAAATGCTTGCCCACATTCCCCCCTGCTCCCTGAATGACAATCTTCTTGCCTTTTAAAGAGTCACTGCCGAATACTTCATTTACGCATGCTTTAATTCCTACAAATGTACCATAAGCAGTTACAGGCGAAGGATCCCCGCTTCCTCCCACCTCGATTGGTACACCGGTAACATGTCTGGTCTCCATCATAATGTACTCCATATCCTTAATGCTTGTCCCCACATCTTCTGCAGTAATGTATCTTCCAGATAGTCCTTCCACAAATCTTCCAAATGCTCTGAACAGTCCTTCGGTCTTTTGTGTCCTCGAATCTCCGATTATGACAGCCTTTCCTCCTCCGAGATTAAGTCCTGCTACGGCGGCCTTGTATGTCATCCCCCGTGATAATCTTAAAACATCTACAAGCGCTTCTTCATCAGTTGCATAATTCCACATTCTTGTTCCCCCAAGGGCCGGCCCTAAAGTAGTATTATGGATTCCTATAATTGCTTTTAAGCCTAATTCTTTGTTCGAACAAAATACGACCTGTTCATGCCCATAAGATTCAACCATATCAAAAGTTGGAAAACTTGTATTCGCCATATTAAATATAATTTAATTAATTAATTGCACTTTGCTTTTTTAATTGCTCTGTCTTTCTGAAGAGTTCCGGATTTAAAGCTTTTCTTATATAAATGAAAACATCATCAACTGAAATGTGAGCCATGCATTGGGGAACCTGGCAACCATAATCATGTCCCAGATATAAACATGGACTGCAAAATTTGTCACTTTGTATGAGAACAGCATTTTTATTATATGAGCCCCACTTTGCCGGATTTGTCGGACCATGAAGCCCCATTGTAGTTGTTCCTACACAGGAGGCTATGTGCAGCATTCCGGTATTACTACAAACAATAAGCCTGGAGTTACGGACTAAGGCGACTACATTATCCAGATTAAATTGGCCTGCAGTATTAATAACATTCTTGTTTATTCCTTTTTCAATTTCTCTGCATCTTTCTTCTTCATGGGTCGCACCGGTAATTAGTATCCTAATATTTTCGTCATATTGAACTAATCTTTTACCTAATTCAATATAGTTTGTTATTGCCCATTCCCTTGGTTTTCCATTTTCTCCACATCCGGGATGAAAACCAATTACAGTTTTGTTTTCTAATTCCTTCTCGCTCCAAAAATTATCTGCAAAATTATAATCTTCTTTGCTTAAAAAGTATTCTAATTTTTTATCCTCCTCACTGATGTTAATTCCGATTGGTGTTAAGAGATCGAGAAAGTTCTCTAATTCATGTTTATTTCTCAGATGCGGTACAACGCTGTCATAACCAAAGTGTTTTAATTGGCGCTCTGTTTTAAAACCGATTGCATAATCTGCTTTAGCAAGAATTGTCATAATAGCATTTATTCTTTCCCATTGCCCTACGTCAATTAATAATTCATATTTATTTTTTCTTAAATCTTTTATAAATTTGAAAAACAAAAAAGGATTTTTCAGGAATGAATGGACATCACAATCAATGATTTTGTCTACGTACGGTATTTTTTTTATGACTGAATAGTTTATCTGCGAGCAAATAAACGTGATTTCGGAATTCGGAAAAGTTTTTTTTAAGGTCCGCAGAGTGGGAATTAAAAGAATAGAATCCCCAATCGCAGCCAGCTTGATAATTAATATCTTCTTGATATTTTCTATCGGCAGGCGTCTTTTCTTGTTTTTAATTATAGAAAGAAGAATGATTACCGGTATTCCAACATATTTATCAAATACTCGAAAGATCGCTCTTCGCTTCATTAAATACTGATTCTGAAGAATAAATTTATTTGATAATATACTCAGAAATGGATATATTATCAATAATAAGATTTAATAATATTGCAAATAAACTATTCTGAGTTAATAGACTGTTCAATAGAAGCTAAGAAATTTTCATATTCTCCCTATTCAAAGTTTGCTGTCGGTGTAGCGCTCTTAACTTCCAACCATAAAATTTATACAGGCACCAATATTGAATGTGCTTCCTATTCATTAAGCATTTGTGCCGAAAGAGTTGCTTTTTCCAAAGCAATTTCCGAAGGTGAAAATACTTTTACGGCAATTGCAATTTCTTCAAGTAATAATTCATATACGTTTCCCTGCGGGGCCTGCAGGCAATTTATGTTTGAATTTGGTAAAAACCTGGAAGTTATTGTTGCTAAAAATAATAAAGATTACATTATAAAAAACTTGTTTGAATTGTACCCTGCTGAGTTCGATAAAAATTCAATAAAATAATTACCAGGCAAAATGAATGAAAATTTACAAATAAGAACTTATAAAAAGACCGGCCATATTGAGGTTATCTGCGGAAGCATGTTTTCCGGAAAGACCGAGGAATTGATTAGAAGGATAAGAAGGGTTGAAATTGCGAAACAAAGAGTCAAAGTCTTTAAGCCTAAAATTGATACAAGGTACAGTGAATTTGAAATTGTTTCGCATAGTGAATTATCCTATCCTTCGGAAATTGTAACTGATGCTGATGAAATACTTGAAAAAAGCTTCGATGCACAGGTGATTGGAATTGACGAAGCCCAATTCTTTGAAAACAATCTTGTAGACGTTTGCCAAAACCTTGCAGACTCAGGCAAAAGGGTAATAGTGGCGGGCCTTGACCAAGATTACAGAGCTGTGCCTTTTGAACCAATACCCAAACTATTGGCAATTGCTGAATATATTACAAAAACTCTTGCCGTCTGCGTTATTTGTGGCGCCCCGGCTAACAGAACTCAAAGAAATACAGATAGTTCCGAGCAAATACTTGTTGGAGCTAAAAATCACTATGAAGCCAGATGCAGGCTCCATCATGTTGTTAACGTTGAATCCATAAAAGAACTTTCTTAATCTCCTTTATCCCAAATTAATTCTACCATGAAAAAAAATATTTTGCCATTAATATTCCTGCTTCTGTTTATTTTTGCATCCTGTAATAAAAATGATACGAATACTACGGTCAAAAAAGATAATTCGCAAAATCTTAAGGTGGGATTGGTTTTCGATATCGGTGGCAGAGGGGATAAATCTTTCAATGATGCGGCTTACAAAGGTTTGCTGATGGCAAAAGACAAATTAGGAATTGATTTTGAAGCAATCGATCCGGGGGATGGCTCTGATAGAGAGTCAGCTCTAAGAAAACTTGCAAGTAAAAAAGAAATCGGACTTATATTCGGAGTTGGATTTATTTTTACAGATGACATTAATAACTTAGCAAAAGAATTTCCTGATAAAAAATTCGCCTGTATAGATTATTCTGTAGACCCTTCCAAAGCGATAATAAATAATATTGCAGCAATAGAATTTAAAGAAGAAGAAGGCTCTTTTCTTGTTGGTGTTTTATCTGCTCTCACGACTAAGACAAATAAAGTTGGTTTTATCGGAGGAATGGAATCGTCCCTGATAAAGAAATTTGAAGCAGGCTTTGATCAGGGAGTTCATTACGCAGATCCCAATTGCAAAATATTATCAGCTTATGTAAGCGTTGCACCGGATGGATTTAAGAACCCCGGTAAAGCGAAAGAAATTGCCCTGAGCCAGTATTCAAACGGAGCTGATATTATTTATCATGCATCCGGATTATCAGGTCTTGGATTATTTGAAGCAGCAAGAGAAAAAAACAAACTGGCAATCGGCGTTGACATGGATCAGCAAAAGGAAGCTCCCGGCTTTGTACTGACCAGTATGGTAAAGCTGGTTGATGAATCGGTATTTGAGACTATCAAGGATTTTAAGGACAATAAATTCACAGGCGGAATAAAAACTTTCGGATTAAAAGACAACGGAGTTGGCTATATATACGATGATAATAATAAGAAATTGATTCCTGCCGAAGTCAAAGCAAAGCTTGACAGCATTAAAACCAAACTTATAAACGGCGAAATTAAAATTAAACTTGACTAAACTCCGTATAATCTATTGAATTGTAATTCTGACATTCAAACCACCTTCCTTTGACGTCCTCGGAACAGTTGTCACTGTTGTACCCGTTGGCTGCGTATTAATATATTTATAAAACAGCTGCATTGATACTTTAGAGCTTAAAGAATATTGTACCGATGGATTTATTGTAGTTACCGAAGAGCCATTTCCCGAAACAGGAACAGGAATTCCCGTCCCGTATTCGTAGTTTATTGGTTCATTTAGGGATTTCGAAACGGTCAAAGCAAATTGTATATCGTTCTGCAGTGATAATCCAAATAGTGGGAGGCTAAATCCTGTCTTGGAAAAATTCGCATTTATACTCCATTCATTTGTACTGATACTTTGTACACTTGCACCAATCGGATTCAGGTTGTTACTTATACTTTTATTTAGTCTAAAAGAAGAAGTTAAATTTCCACCCATCACTTCCTTAAAATTAAAATTCATTCCTATCAGAGGACTGAATGCCTGAGTTACAGTTTGTGAATTTGGAACGTCAATATTATTGATATCAATTAATCTGCTTTCCCGGTATTCTGAAATGAAGCTATTGTCAAGTGTTACAGAATTCGCAAACTGAGCGAACAAAGGAAATTTTTCCAATCCGGAAATAGTAAGAGTCCAGTTTGGAAACGGAAATGAAGCTATTTGGCTTTTAAATGCATCAGTAAGGTTCCTTCTGTTTTGTGCAGGATTATTTGGATCAAATGCAAAACTAAATTTTTTAATATCACCCGCAAAAAACATAGTATTGCCTTGTCCAAGGCTGCTGGTTTTACTTGTAGGAAATCCGATATAGCCAACTTCATTAGAAGCATAAATAAGATTATTTGTAAACCCCCAGTTTTTTTTGAAGTTTAGAGACATGGTTATTGCTTCGGGGAATATCGGATTAATAGAAGTTGATAAAATGATTTCGTTAGCCTGTAAAAAATTGTCTGAGATCTGTGTAAGGTTTGGGGCACGATTACCCGGAAACAAGCTGAATCCAAGTTGATACATTCTTGATGGACCGAATCTCTCCTTCGATGTAGGGTAAAACCAGAAATTGGCAAATCCCGGCAGCCCTGCCACACCCGCATTTGAAACAGCATTATTTTGAGTGTAAGTGACAGCAATGTCATTTGGAAAAAATGTTTTAAATATTTTGAATATGCCTGATAAACCCTGTTTGTTACTTTCCTCCTGCTTTAAAGTATCCGCGGATCTCCCATTAGCGCTAAGCTTCGTTTCACCCGAGCCTCCGAAAATTGAAAAAATTTCTTTTAACTTTAAGCTTGCACCTCCTACTATTGTATTAACATAGCTGGTATTATATCCTATATTTACAATCTGGTTTGGATTGACCCATCCGTACCTGACAGTGTAATTTCCATTTAATGTCATAAATTTATCAAGAAAAGGAAGATTGAATTTAGGGTTAATGGTTACGGTCTGGGCATAGTCTAAATCTTTGCCAAAATTGATCAAGCCATGATTAAAAAATATATCATTAAAGATTTGACTGTTAGGTCTTTGAGTCTGGCTGCTGTCGTGATATGTTTCAAACGGAGTGAGATCACTTCCGGATCTGAAATCATAATTACCATTTATGTCAACTATCCAATTTTCCAAAAACTTCCAGTCAAACCGGAATCCGCGATTGGCTCTGAAATCCCTTGCTGTAAAGTCACTTGCTGCAAACTTTCTCTGCTTTGATTCCGATCTTGAACGGTTGAAATCGGTTGAAGCATTAAAATTTGACGAAAATAAAGGAGCAAGGGGAATGAATGGAAAAAAGAAATATAGTTTGGCTGTTTTATATTTTTCTCCGAGAGGAATTAAATTCCCGATATTCAAATTCAGTTTATCACTTAATCCAAAGTTAGTTCCGAGAGTAACTCCTCCGTTATATCTAAAATCATCCTTGTTCTCAAAAGTCAAATCCCGGGAATTTCCAAAATCCGCGTTAAAATTAAATTTTAATTGATTGAAAATATTTTTAACCAGGTAGTTGTTACTTGGCAGGTTAAATTGCAGATTGCTGATTGTAACATTGTTTCTAACAGCGAGAGACTGAGCTTCAGCTTTTATGTTATCCCTGGCAATTGTCGCCTGTTCTACACTGCCTGTTTGCAGAAGCACTTTGTTATATTGTTCGAGCGCGGCTTTGTCGAGATCTATATCTGTTCCCGGAAAGTATTGCGGATTTACCATATTTTCAGAATGCCGGAAAGTAATGGGTAAGGTAATGAAGTTACTCCATTCTTCAGATATTACAGACGCAAACAAATTATTCAGCAATTTATCAAAGTTCAGCGTGGTGCTAAAATCCCAGGATAAGCCCGTATTACGCGTACCAATTCTCCCGTCTAAACCATGGAAATACGGATCAGTCTTGGATAATGAAAAATTTAATTCTAACAGGTCCGCTAATTTTATATTGGAATTAACATTGAAGGCAACTCCACTGTTATCAATGACATTCACCAATCGTAATTCATTAAACCAGACGCTTCCTGAAACTGCCGAATTCAGACCGCTGCGGTTCTTCTCCACTCCCATAATTACTTCCCTTATTGTTTGCAGATCAGGATTTCCAAATACTTTATATTGTGAACCGGGTGGACCGTTTGGTACCGGTACCTGAACCGGTACATTTGAACTGTCTCTCGAAAGCTTGATCTTTGTTAAATCGTTAAAGTTAATAGTTACTTCATTTAAAGAATCCCATGGCTGACCCGGTCGGTTATCGGGATGAATAGGAGCCCGGTATTCATAATAATTATTAGAGTCATTTCCAAACCGGACTATCATTGTCGCATCGTAAATAGATTCATTTGTATAATTAAATGAAGGATCTCCGTTCACAAATAATTTCATCGCCCGGTAATTAAATAGATCCAGGGGCGCAGTACTATAATCTTTTCTTGCTATTTTTCTGACTCCATTTCTTAAGTTAAATACTTCCAGAGACAAAGATTGCTCATTGGATTTTGTGTTAACATTATTCTGACCTCTTACAATTTGTCTGAGAGCATCTCCGACTATAGGACTTTGATAAATCTGTGGATTTTCTTCTATGCTTACGACTGTGATATTATAAGTTGTGTCCTGTTTATTTTGCTTGACCCATTGATTGCCGGTTAAATTAATATCATACAATGCAAGTGTTACAGAATCCTTAACACCGGTGACCCACATTCTTGCAAAACGAATATTTGTAAAGACAGCATTTCCATATGCTTTCTTGTATTCGGATAAGGGGATTTTAAACTGTCTCCAACCGTTCTTCCCTTTCCCGACAATATATGGGTTACTAATAGTATCAAGGCTTACTTCAAACTGGAAATAATCATTCCCATTGTTGACATTTGCTTCCTTATTCAAATCTTCCGTATCAGGCCTTCTGCCTCCTTCGAAATTCAGATTATTCTGAGTTCCGTTTATTAAATTATAATCAACAACTCCATTTGAAGAATTATTGTCTCCCGCAGGATCACTATATTCATCAGGGCCGAATCCCGGCCAATGTGGCGGGTCGGCTCCTCCGTTATTGTCTCTGTATATTTGCCTTTCCTGATCATCGGTTTTATAATCAAGACCTATATCATCCTGAGCTCTTAACTCCCCATTTCCCAGAGAGTCTTCCGTATCCAGATGACCGTTTGGTATTGCATCCTGGCTAATTGTCCCTAAATCTATTATAAGCTTTCCCGTTCCGGCCGTATCGCTCTTGCTTATTCGCATACTAAACTCTATAAAGTTTATATTTTCGTTGACAAGATCGTTGCTTGTAGTATTAAGATACTTCATAATACCGTTCCAGGTGGCCGATTTATTCTTTATCGTATCTTTATATAATCCGTTATAATTATATGTGCCCCTGCGGCCGGGATCATAGGTTATATAAAAAGGAGTTATATTATTTTGATTGGATTGAACATCCTTTAAAGGATATAAATCTGTAAGAAGAGCGCTGCTGGCAACATTAAACCATTTCATCTTTCCCCGGTGCGCCTGCTTATATTGTAAACTATCACCAATTGATCTATCAAGCGGAACGGAAGAGATTGTCCATGAATTATAAGTGCCGCCTAAAGATATTACTTTTTTAGCTCCTTCCATATCATCTACATATGCCACCGCTTCGTTATTATCCTGAGGTATTATACTTTTTTTGGTATTCGGATCCGGATTTATTGCAGCTATTTCACCTCTGAAAGATATAGTGGAAGGCACCTTTGAATTAAAGCCCGGCAGCAGGTTCACCAGATTAGTTAGCGCCTTTGACTGGAATGAGGTCGTAAAGTCAGCTCCAAACATTGAATTGTTGGTCGGCTCCTCCCCTATCCGGACCTTATCATTCAAAGTCTCCTGTTTCAGGTTTACAAAAGTAAAACCTAAAGATGTCTTATCTGAGATTTTATAGTCGCCTCTTAACCCCAAAAATGTTTTCGATGCCAGTGTGAACAGATCATTTGTCTCATAGGAAATCTTTAAATCTTTTGAAAGCAATGCCTGGGCATTTCTGATGACTACGGTTCCTGTCGAGTAATCTACTGTATAATCTGAATTCGGATTTAGTTCCTGCGCTCCTAATTTTACCACAACGCTTCCCTGGACTATATTAAAACCCAGATTTATTGTATTGCTGATACCCGTTTCTCCCCGGGCTTTACCTGTAATTGTATAGTTGTTAGCATTAGGAAGTTGCTTCGAATCAGATTTCAACTGAGTATATACCTGTCGGTACCAGTAACTTGAATCTATTTTACTACCGTTAGAAGCGGTAAATTCTGCAAGGTTAGTTAAAAATGGCTGTAAAGTCGGAAATATTATAAACCCGTTTTCGGGATCAATAGTATAGCCGGGGTTATAGTCGAACTTGCTATCAGGAGTTCCGGAACGGCCATTATTGTACTTATCTAATCCCAGTATTGTAATAAGATTAGTGCTGATATTCAATGTTGCCGGATAAGTAGGCTTATAAACTCCGTTATCAAGATATTGTACATCTAATGCAAATCCGTCTTTAACGATCCTTGAGACCGGGAGCCTGTAAATATTCTTTAGTTTTAATTCCCAGGCTAATGTATTTTGGGGAATTAATGTTTGCACCTTAATCATTTTAAGAACTAAAGTATCCTGCGGTCTTACTGAAGTGTCGGTGCTGATAGTTCCAAACTGTTCCCCTGTTTTAGTTCTCTTATACGCAACCCCGACAAAATAATTATCCGGCAAACTTATTTTTAAAGACACATATCCGGCATATTTGTTAAAGGCAAATTCACTCGGCTGGAGCTTGCGGACAAGTCCGAATACTCTCACTCCCTGCTCTGAACTATTATTTGTGAAAACTTTTAAAGAATCATCATATTTTCCGGTGGAAGGCAACGGTCCGAGGTCAACATGCAGACCTGCTTTTCGATATCCGAATGTTGAGTTATCAGTTTGAACCCATACCTCAAGAGACTGGTCATCAACACTCAGAGAATCTGTATGCGCAGTAATATTTATATTATTGTAATAGTCCAGGAAGCTGGATTTATAAATCGTATCAAGAAAATAATGACTATCGGAATAATCCCATACTTTAATATCAAAAGCCTGCTCCTGTGCTCCGCCGCTGTAATCTTTTACTTCTGTTTTACTTTTCTTCTGTGAGACTACTGCAGATAGAGACAAACCGCCTAACTGAAAATCTCCAACTACTCCGAATAAAGCCTGGGAAGATCCTATAAGACCGGAATTAGTCTGCAAAGAAACATTTCCACCTTCTATTCTTTTTATAACTTCATCCGCATATCCCTCATACTTAATCTTAAGCTGATTTTCAAAATCAAACAACCTCTGTGTATTATAATCTGCATCTATCAATAGCTTATCGCCGACTTTACCTTTGGCAGTAAGCTGCACTTCCTGTTTGAAATTTATGCTGTTATTTGAATTGCTTAAACCGCTGATTATTGTCTGATCGCTTGTGGAATTCTGATAAGAAGCGGTTATATCAACAGCTCCGTTAATTTTAAGATTGAACGTAGGGGGACCAAATATGCTTTCGGATTTGAACGGCAATGGTATTGTAATGTCAGTAAACTTTTCGAAAAGCTTGCTGATATCATCCTGCGTATTACCCTTGAATTCCTCCGAAACAATATCACTAAAAACTTTTTTAAGATTACTCTTGGTGCGCTCAGATAAATATTTTTCCAGGGGAATAATTAAGGGCGCTCTTATTTCATCCCCTCCCCACTTTTCTGTTACTATAGCGTTTCCGGAAGAATCAAATGTAACATTATATTTTATGTTGTCTGAATTCTGGAGCAGTAAAGGAGATATCTTGTTGTTAACCCTGGTTCCATATGATTGCTCAGGAACATATTTAAAATATTTTATCCGGGCAGTCGAATCCACCGGCAGCAGTCTCGTAGAATCTCGTGCAAGCAGGGAATCATTGACAGTTTTGGAAGTATCTGTCGGGTTTTTTGTATAATTAAAATTGCCATTCATCCTGTCTCTTCTGCCTTGAGAAAAAGAGACATTGCTAATAGCAAATAGAATTATTATTATTATTAAAAATGATGTAGATTGAAACCTGAATTTATTATTTCCGGGTGAATTAAATTTCAACTACTGTTGTTTAAATTCCAAAATCGTAAATACTTCTATAAGCGATATTTTTAATTAACAAATATATAAACTTCTTTTATTTGACAACATCTTACCGAATTTAACTCTCTTTTTCAATTACAATTTTTTTTTATTTTCAAGTATAATTATTAACAAATTAACATTCAATGTTTAATATTAAAATTCTGTTTTTTATAATCTTAGTTGCTGTTTATATAGTTCCCGCCCAAAAAATATATTCACAATTTGATCCGCATCCTGAGCTTGATTGGTTTACAATCGAAACAAAACATTTTTTTATCCACTATCATACAGGTACTGAAAGAACGGCTAGCACAATTGCAAAAGTAGCTGAGGACATCTATGGACCAATTACTTCCTTATATAAATATGAGCCTGATCAAAAAGTAAACTTTGTGGTGAGTGATGTTTCTGATATTGCAAACGGTGCAACTGATTATTTCGGAAACAGGATTGAGATTTACGCATCTTCACTCGATTATGATCTGAGAGGAACCCATAACTGGCTGCGAAATGTAATTACCCATGAATTTACACATGCAGTACAGGTTCAGTCTTCCTTAAAATACGGAAGGAAAGTTCCAGCGGTTTATCTTCAATGGTTAGGTTATGAGAATGAAGTGAGACCTGACGTTCTTTATGGCTATCCGAATGTAATTGTTTCCTACCCATTATCAGGAGTAGGGGTTCCGGCATGGTTTTCCGAAGGAACCGCACAGTTTCAGAGACAGCAGCTGTCATATGAATCATGGGACTCTCACCGGGATATGATATTAAGAAGCTATATTGAAGATAACGATCTGCTTTCATGGGGGGAAATGGGACAGTTTTCCTCTATTACAAGTTTGAAGGCAGAATCAATTTACAATTTAGGATTTGGGCTGACAAGATATATTGCAGAGAAATACGGAGACGATAAGTTAAAATTAATTTCCCGCCACCTAGGTGACTTCACTAATTTCAGCATGGACAAGGCTATTAAAGATGCTATTGGCATAGATGGAAAAGACCTGTATAATGAATGGAAGGCATATTTAAAACAGGACTATGACCGTAGATTAACAGAAGTGAAAAGAGATAAGATAGATGGTGAAATTATTGAAAAAGAAGGCTTTGCAAATTATTATCCTAAATTTTCCCCTGATGGTAAGAAGATTTCATATCTCTCTAACCAGGATTTTGATTACGGATCTACCGGGTTGTTCATTTATGACATCGCAAAAAAGAAAAGTGAGAACATTACTTTTCCAATATCTACAAATTATTCCTGGTCACCGGATGGAAATAAAATAATTTATGCAAAAAGAAATTCTCCGCAGACGATTCATCTTACCACTGTTTACGATTTATATGAATACGATTTAAAATCCAAAACAGAAAAACGCCTCACAGAAAATAAAAGAGCTTACTCTCCTTCTTATTCTCCGGATGGGAAACTGATCTGTTATGTTGTAAACAAAGACGGTACTCTGAATCTTGAAATCGCAGATGCAAACGGAAAAAATATCAAACGTCTTACTAATTATAATAATGGCGAACAAATTTATAATCCGAAATTTACTCCTGATAGCAATAAGATAATTTTTGATATTGCCCTTGAGGAATCCCGGAAGATAGCGGAAATTGATCTGGACACAAAGTTAATAAATTCCGTTTTTGATGTAGCGGGAGTGGATTTCAGAAATCCGGTTTTTTCAAAGGATGGCGGGACACTATTTTTTGCTTCCAATAAGACTGGGATATTCAATATTTATTCAATTGACCTGACAACCAACCAAATAAATCAGATTACTAATGTGCTCGGAGGAGCCTTTATGCCATCTGTTGACAATAACGGCAATCTTGTCTATTCGACTTACCAATCCACCGGATATAAGATTGCATTTCTAAAGAACTTTAAGCAGACCAATCCGGCTTCACTTGGATCTTATCAAAAACCCGGTGTGCTGGATACTAAATTTGCAAATACTGATACGCTTCAGGCGGGAAGTGATTTTGATTGGAAGAAATTAAACGGATTTAATGATAAGGATGTTCCCCGGCTTGAAAAAAAGCCGTACAAAAGTTTGTTCACAACTCTTTCTTTTATTCCTGTCATAAGATTTGACACATACAAAAGAAAAAATAAATTCAACTTATTTGAATCGATAAAGCCCGGACTGTATTTCTTTTCAAATGAAATGTTAAACAGGTTTTCAATATTCGGTGGCGCATCAATTAACTTAAAAGGAGAAAGGGATTTATTTCTTCAGTTTCAATACGACAACGGCTTTCCGTTCTTTAAAGATTTCTTTACTAAGAATCTTAACTTCGAACCTAAATTTACATTGGACGGATATAATGTTACCCGAAAATCAGATGGAAACCTGATCGCAGGAATCGATACTATCAATATAGGAATTACTTATGATTTACTTTCTTTCGATTTCGGAATGGCTTTTGACATTATTAACAGCAATCATAATGTAAAGCTTGGTTATTCATTCTCCAACTATTCTTACGACCTGGATGCTTTTGCAGTTCCGCAGAGTGGAATTTCCATAAGGTCCTCCCGATCAACATATTTTAAAGCTCATGATATTTCTTTGGCATATGACTATGAATATACTTATCCAAGCAAAAACTCTGACATAAATCCAATTGGCAGAAAAATAGAGTTGAAATATGATTATGAATTAAGCAAAATAAATCCTTCTTTAGTTGCAAACAGCAACGGCACAGTTTCGACAGAATATGAAACAAGAAAACTTCACAAGTTATACGGCTCGTGGTCTGAAACCGTTGGATTATTCCATAATCTGCACTCAATCGGTCTGAAGCTTACAGGCGGTACGATTTTCGGACCTCCTGTTGAAGATTTTTATAATCTTTATGCAACCGGACTTCCCGGGATGAAAGGTTATCCTTTCTATGCACTGGGAGGCGGTAGAATTGCAGTGGCAAACCTTACTTACAGATTCCCTCTTATCAGCAAAATTGATACAAGGCTTTCTCCTTTATACCTCGATAAACTTTACTTATCTCTATATGGGGACGTTGGAAATGCATGGGATGGCAAAAATACAAGACTAAAGGATTTCAAAAAAGATATCGGCGCACAGCTCCGGCTTCAGGCATTTTCATTTTATGTATTTCCAACAAGCATATTCATGGATGCCGCTTATGGCTTCGACGAGTTTACAAAAGTTTTCCAAAACAAAGCGGTTACATACGGAAAGGAATGGCATTTTTACTTCGGCGCCCTGTTTGGATTTGATTTATAGAAACCTCCCCTCGGTCCTCCTCCGAAAAAAAAAGGAGGGGGAAACCTTACATTGTATATGAATGAGTTGGCTTTTCCTAAGAAACAATCTTATCACAATTCTGTCTGTGCGAAGAATGGACGCAATCCGTACGACGAAGCAATTTAAACCTCCCCTCGATTTTCCCCTCTGAAAAAAGAGTATATCTTATAACTAACATACTACTTACAAAAGCCATACGAAGCGAGCGTTTTAGTCCCGTAGGGACTTTATATTGGTAGCAAATAATGTAGCAGGTGTTTAGTCCCGTAGGGACGAAATTTATTTTGTCTAAAAGGAAAACAAAAAAGAATATTTGGATATCCCAGAGATTCCAGCTACCAATATTAAATCCCTCGTATATTAATGTTAATTTTAAATCAGCTTAAACCTTTAAATCAACATACGATATATTGATTTGTGTTGAATTTTAATACAGTACCTACGGGATAATTGGAATTTGTAACAAAAAGAAAACGACTACTTACAAAGCCCCAGCTTTGTAAGTAAAATTAGCACAGAATTAAACCTTCCCAAACTGGGGCTTGGGAAGGAGAGATGTTCTGAGATACACTCGAAAAAAAAGGAGGGGGAAGCTTCGTACTGTCTTTGCTGATAGTGCGGCGCTCTTTAAAAATTTATAATTTATAATTTATGACATTCGTTTCCTCAAGTTCTGTTCAGCAACGCCCTTTCCATCTTAATAAGTAATTTATTCTTTTTATAAGTATAATTACCACTGGCCCTTCTTGCAAACCGCCGCAGATTAGTGCCCGGATGTATCACAATTCTCCTTATTTCAAATAAATCTTTATGCCTCACCAAAGGTCCGCTTACAGATGCAACACCATATTGAAACCCTTCTTCATTAACAATTTGTTTTATTTCATTGTTTACCTTACCATATGGATAAGCAAAGCTGATTACATCTTTCTTTATCATCTCTTCTATTGATAACTTTGAATTTCTTATCTCCTTTCTTGCTTCCTCCGGTTTAATGGCAGTTAGATCAGGGTGAGTCATTGAATGCGCTCCAAACTCTACTCCTAACCTGCTCATTTCTATAATTTGTTCTTTTTTTAATAAAGGAAAAGTTCTTCCCTCGTCCTTAATATCCCAGATGTTACTTTTTTCATGAGTTACTAAAAATATTACAGCTTTGAGGGAATATTTTATCAGCAAAGGAAACACCAGAATATAATTATCTTCATATCCGTCATCAAAGGTCAGGATTAGATATTTTTTTCTCTGATCAAAATGATTGATATTGCTTAAATCTCCAAACGTAATAGTTGTATAGCCTTTTCTTTTCAAATACCGGAATTGTTCGTCAAGTTGTTTTATCTGAATATATGTCCCATGCTTTCCTGCATCAGTATTTTTATCAATTACCCGGTGGTACGCCAGGATAGGGATCTCATATTTTTTGTATGAAGAAAATAAACTTTTATAAAGTGAATCCACCCTGTCTGAAATTTTATTTATATCAAATATCTTGCGGATTTGATTCTGAACATCACCCGGTACTTTTTTCATCTTTATTGCTTTTTCTATATCTCCCCATAAGTTATTAATCTGTAAATCTTCTTTGTCTGAAATATCACCAAAAATGTTTTTTATTTAGGCGCTTAGAATTTCTGTAGTAAACAATCCCAAAAAAAAATTTT
>JBBSDT010000016.1:0-19077 GCA_038240405.1 Ignavibacteria bacterium | reverse complement strand
TAACATGGGTTTTAACTGCCGGGTAATTCCTTATTTCCGAATTCCCCTAAATCCTTGCCTTCAGTCTCTACGAATTTTTTAATTGCTTCAAAGTTTTCCAGAATTAACTTTGCTTTGCTTACTCCGAATGAAAAGGTAAATTTGCTTTCCGGATTGAGACAAATGACTTTATTTCCTTTGAACTCCTGGATTTCAGGCATAATATTTTTATTTAATTATCGGTTTGAATTAAATTTAAAATCTGCATATTTGAGATAATTGTAATTTTCATCAACTGTTTTTTTTAAATCCTTTTTAGCGGTTTTTTTATCGCTGCAGTTGTAATATTTATTAAAAAGCTTCCATCCCTTTTCCTCGTTTCCCAAAATCTTCATTTGTGTTATGTATGCTTCAAAATAAGTAATGTATGAACTGCCTTCTTTGCATTCTTCCGCATCTTTTCGAAAATTAGCAAATACCTCAACTTCATCTCTGTCATCAGGAATCAGACTCTTCAATACTTTGCTTTTACTTATGTCCTTTTCAAGTACCAGATTGGATTTATCGTACATCAGGGAATAGGAATATCCGGCTCCCAGATAATTAGGACTTAATCTTACATTCGAAACTATTTTTGGTATTTCATCTACGTTATTAATTAAATCTGCGTTGTGAACTTCCAAAGGCTCGATAGAAGTTTTACTAAAATCGAAAATCAAAAACATATTATAATCATACATGGTAGCTCCGCTTCCTAAGTCAAGGATAAGTTCTTTATGTCCATCATTATTCAGATCTGTTAAAGTATCCCAATTATAACGGGTATAGAAACTGTCAGCATAAAAAACACTTTTATTATTTCTATCAAATACTTCAATGCTTCCGGTAAAAAAATTTTGTTCGCTATTCTTTAAACTTATTTTGTAATCATCAGCCAGAATTTGTTTTTCAAAAACCTCGCTGTTTTGTGAATATATATAAGGAGCGTTAAAGGAAATCAAAAATATGATCCAAAAAATTTTTAAACGAAACAACATTTTCATAAGTTTTTTGAATCCGCGTAATGCAAAGGTCGTTTGTTAATCGAGTGAATAATAATCCGCCCCCTGGTAAAAGCCTGTTTTCTGCTTATCAATCTGCATTAATATATCATTCAAAACGGAGCTTGCTCCCAGACGGTATAAATCAGGAGTGAGCCATTCCTCTCCCAGAGTTTCTTTTACAAGGACCAGGTAAGCAATAGCATCCTTTGCTGTCTTGATTCCTCCGGCAGGTTTCATACCGATTTTAATGCCGGTTTCATTATAATAATCTCTTATTGCTTCCAACATTACAAGGGTGACAGGAAGAGTTGCAGCAGGCTGAACTTTTCCGGTTGAAGTTTTTATAAAATCTCCGCCTGCCATCATTGCTATAAAGCTGGCTTTGCGTACGTTATCAAACGTTTCGAGTTCACCTGTTTCCAATATGACTTTTAAATGAACTTGATGATTTATTTTATGTCTTTCAGAATAGGTTACGGCAGAGGTCACACAGGTTTCTTTAATTTCTTTGATTTCATTAAACACAAATTCATAATCTCCTGACAAAAATTCACCTCTTGAAATTACCATATCAATTTCATCTGCTCCATCGCTAATGCATCTCTTTACATCTTCCAGTTTTAATTTCAGAGGATATTGACCGGAGGGAAAAGCAGTTGCAACGGATGCGATTTTGACACCTGAATTTCTAACTGCGCTTTTCGCAAACTTAATCATATTAGGATATACGCAGATTGCAGCTACATGAGGAATTGAATCGTCCCCGGGCTTCGGGGATATTCCTTTCTGACACATTGCGTGAACTTTTCCTTCTGAATCCTTTCCTTCAAGAGTAGTAAGATCAATCATGGAAATAGCAGTTTTAAGCGCCCATATCTTGCTATCGGTTTTAATGCTCCTGGAAGCAAGCATTGCAGACCTTTCCTTTGTGCCTATCTCGTCGACTGAAAGGTTAAAATTATTTAGAAAATTCTTCAGGTATTGCATTTATTTTATAAGAGATGTTTATATTAGCAATAATAGCAGTTTCATACTTATTGTTAAAGGGAAACTTAGCTACTACTTTTGACCAATTTTTAGCAACTCACAATGGCGGTCCAAAATAATTTGTTATTATTAAAAATGTAAATTGATTTCAAAACCATTTTTTAGTAAGTCCCTATTTACAGTTACATAAAATTATCTATTTCGGTTGGAATTTTTCTATTCTTTGATATTTATCAAAAATGTTTCATTCTGTTTCATAGTGGGATTACATTCTAATTCTCTTTTATAATCACAACATTATAGTTATTTTAATTTACATTTTTAAAGCAATCAACCACACATTGAAAGGGAATCTTAAAAAAATATTACCCCTGATATTTTCTATACTCTTATTTTCGAGTATATACGTTATTGTAGTTTTAAAAAATAATAAAAGTGATGAATTAACAGTTCAGCTTTCTCCTGAAAATAATTTATATAAGGAAAAATTCAGAGAAAACAAATCATACACCGAAACAGACATTTCTACCGACGGTGCGGTCAGAAATATTAGAATTAACACATCATCAGGGGTTTCAGAACCTAAAATTGTCTGTAATCCCCTTAACAAAAATATTCTTGCGGTTTCTGCCAACAACTTCAACTATGACGGGGGTCCTGCAGTAGTTTTTATTTCTGAAGACGTGGGTTTAAACTGGCAGCAAAAAAAAGTTCCCCTTTCTTCAAAAATTAAGAAATCAAATTACTCCGACCCATGGATAGATTATGATGCGGAAGGAAATTTATTTTTTTCATGTGTACAAATTGACAGGAATGATTACAGGAGGAAAGCAATTTATCTTACTAAATCTAAAGATAATGGAACCACCTGGAACAGCAATCTCAATTTTATCGACTACAACGCCAAAGAAAATATCAGCATTGACCGTCCTGCAATTTATGTCGACAAAATTTCCTCAGGTAAGAATATGATTTACTCCACCTGGAGGGAAATAGATGGGCTTACTTCATACATTATGTTTGCAAGAAGCTCTGACGGAGGGAATACGTTTTCTCCGCCAGTCTCAATTGAAAAAAATGATGTCGGATTCAGTTCCATTACAGGTGATCATAAGGGAGAAATATTTTTATCTTACTTAAAATACGATACTGCAATTATTCTGAAAAAATCCATAGATATGGGCTCAACATGGAATAACTGGATTACACCTTTGAACATTAGGCCAGCCGGTAAAAAATCTGAAAATCAATTTCTTATTAAGAATTCGAATAGTAACGGAATAAGAATTAATTCAGAACCCTCCATGACCGTATCTAAAGATGATGATTTATTATTAGTATATTCAGCATCGGGAACGAATGAGAATGATGTCGCAGATGTTTTTTTCTCGAAATTGATATCTAAATCCATTGAAATGACTAAGCCTGTGAGAGTGAATTCTGACAGGACAGTTACTGACCAGTTCTTCCCTTCCATTACAACAGATGAAAATAATAATATTGTTGTTGTTTATAATGATTCAAGGAATGATAAAGAAAATTTATTCACGGAATCTTTTGCCTCAATATCGGTTGACCGGGGACAGACTTTTCAAGATACGAAGTTATCAACAAGAAATTTTAACCCTTTGTTAATTTCAGTCAATAAGTATATCGGAGACTACAATTCATGTATAATAAGCGGTAATAATCTAATAGGCGTTTGGACGGATGGGAGGAATAATTCTATGGACATATATGCCGGTACTTTCGATATTAATGAAATATCTCAGGAAAAGTAAGATCTCAGACATTGAACTAATGAAAAATCAGTCATTAAAATAAAGCTTCAGAGACTCAAATGAAGAAGTTAACAGGAAGTTAATATAATATATTTTTGAAATATATTTCACTAAATTGAATCTTTTGTCAAAGGCCGTTTTAGAATTAAATTCAACTTTTTTGTGAAATATTTGTTCTAAGAGCTTCATTTTTTTTATAATTGAGTTCATTTCTTTATCAATCCCCTTCTTCGCATTAGCATTTCCCTTTTTTTCTGCAGGCTTTAAGTTCTTCGCAAACCTGATTTGGTATTTTTCTATACCCATTCACAAATTTTTTTTGATGATCGACTATTCCGCACCAGACATTTATCATTTTTCTTCTTGATTTGTGTTTATCATTTGACAAGTTGACAGCGTAATTCTTGTTCTTAAGTTCTTCGCAGGATGATTTGAGTATTTTTCCAGAGCTTCTTGTGACATAATTTTCAGCAAGGATTGCTTAACTCGAGCATTTGATTTCTTAGTTGGACGAATTTTTTCTAAGATTCCAAGTTTCAAGACTAAGTTTCATAGGTTTTAGGACTTAGTTTTGAAGTTTCATTTCTTAGTTTCAGTGTTTCAATTCTTAATTTTGAGTTCTCTTTTTATTATTCTATTGTTTCGAGTCTTAATTCTAAAATCGGAAGCATTTAGCCAGGAGCTTCCACTGATAATTTTCGATTTCATACGTCTTAATTTCGAATTTTGAACTATTAATTTTAGAGACTGATGTAGCAGTTACATTAAGTTACACATTTTTTCAAAGAAGGACTTGAAATTGAATATTCATAAGTATAAATTTGCATAGAAAAATTGAAAAACAATATCTTCATATCATTTTGCATTAATATTTTAGTGGGAATCCTCTTCAGCTTTCCTGTATTTTCTGCGCAGGCAAATGTAAGTAGCATTTGCAATTTACAGATTGAAAATACTATTCTAAAAAATAATTGCAATTTAGAAAATGTTTGCGGTATAAAAATCATCTATTCGAAAACATTTCAAAATGACGGGATTATTAATTTATTTCATGATAAATCCGTTAAAAGAAATTTTTCCTCGGGAAACAAGAATAGAAGCGAAAACAATTTTTCAGTTCCTGCATCAGTTATTTTTACTACGGAACTTTCTATTGACTGCACAAACCTCCACACAACATTTGTAAATTTATCTTATCTAAAAGAGCTCAGAACTACCAGAATGCTTTGTTAGTTTCATTCCAACTTTTTCGCCAGCTATAAATGTTTTATTAATATTTATCAGCTAAATCTTTAGTGCCTTACATATCTCTAATAACAAATTAATGAAAGCTCTCTTAAAGAATTATATTTTATGAATATAGGCAACTGGTTTTTAGGAATAACGGGAAGAAGTTATAAAAAGACCAGATTTCATGAAGCTCCACTAGGATTAACAAAGTTTATATCTGAAAATAGATGCAATACAGATTTTCTTCAAAATACCAAAGGAGGATGGAGAAATAAAAAGCAAAGGGAATCAATTGATTCCCAAATTATGCGCAGTTAACAATTTATGGAACCCCTTTCTCATTTATTGTTACTGCACTTTAAGGGAATCTGAAAAGATTCCCGGATTTTTTAAGCGGATATTAATTTATGGACCCTTTCACATTTATTATTACCGCTTTTTCAAGGGAATCTGAAAATGATTCCCGGGTTTTAATTAACTGTAATTTAAGGAACCCTTTCTCTTAAATTACCTTTTATAATAAGGGATCTATTCGGATCCCTTATTATAATTTAAGTTAAATATTTTTTTTTATTAATGTAAGATTAATAAAATGGAAGAAATGTTCGAGGTTTGTAAACAGGCTGTTTAATGTATGCGTATACATATCATTAATTAACAGAAATTAGCATAAACTGTCTATTATTTGGTTTGTCAAGTCATTATAATGAATCTTTAAATAAGGGTCCAAATAATTTATCTTGCAGATGAAAAAACTAACAAGAAATATAAGAATTTTTTATCCCCCATATAAAGGATATTTAATAATATACAAAATTTCAAAAGGATATTTTCTCACAGATTTACCTTTATATCAAACACCTTTCCACTTTTGTAAAAGCTTTTCTAACAAAAGAATTTCAAACCAACCGGGGTGAGATGTTAAAATTTCATTCTGAATCAAGATAAAGTAATAAAGCTTTAAAAACATTTTTTTAAATTAAAGAAAACTAAAATGAAAAAAATTTATGCATTGCTGATTATAGCGGCAATAATATTTTCTCTAAACACAAAATCATTTGCTCAGCCAAAGTTTATTCTAAGCGCACACGGAGGATACAGTCTGCCAATGGGTGATTTTAAAAATGATATTGTATTACTTGATACAGTTCCTGAAAACTGGCCTTATCTGATGAAGAATGGATATAATTTCGGAGCTGAAGGTAAATTAGCAGTAAACAGGATGGGAAATATTCGTGTTGTACTGGGAATTAATTATAACAGCTTTACAAATACCGGTAATATTCAAAGTGGAATACCTTCTGATGGAGCTGGTGGTACTGTACCAACAATAGAGTTCAACCCAAAAGTAAACATACTGGGAATTTCATTAGGCGGGGAATACGGTTTTATGCCAAAGCAAAAAGCAAATCCATTCTTAGGGCTGGATATTACAGGAAATTTTTACAGCGGTACTTTTAATGATCCTGCCGGGGTAAAGACCAAGCTTAAATCAGAAACAAGAATAGGACTTCAGTTTGGAGGAGGAGTGGATTACATGTTCAGCCGAAATGTCGGCGGATTACTAGGCGTGAAATATAACTTGGCAAACCTTCTTGGAAAAGGTGCGGATGACGAATCGGAGATTGCGACAAACGAAGTTGACCTGGGTGACAAAGAGCACACCGGTCAGGTTGCAAGAAATATTGGGTATCTTCAACTTTATGCCGGATTATCTTTTTATTTCGGACGTCCGACAACAACCAGACCATATACAAAGTAGATTTATAAACATTATTTTTTTAGCAGCAAGAGAGTTTATCGGATTCTCTTGCTGTTTTGTTTTAAAAAGATTTCTTTCAACTTATCTTATTGAAATCATAATTATTTTTCTATATTTTGTTATTCAAATATAGAAATTAAAAATTGTACTCTAAAAAATTCCGGCTTCAAATTCATACCTTACTTATCATTGCATTTATTTTTTTTTTAATTTTAAACTTTTCTTCTGAACATTGCCTCTCTCAGGGTAAGGACAGCCTTGAAACCGGCAAAGACAGCCTTGAATATAAAACAGAAGATGTAATTATTTCAGGGACAAGAACTTTCAAAAAAATAATAGACATTCCTTTTTCTGTAGAAAGAGTGGGTAAAGATGAATTTAAATACAACCGGAACATCAGTGCAAAGGACATCCTTGCTGACGTGCCCGGACTATTTATTCAGTCAAGGTATGGAAATCATGATGTGAGAATTTCAGTAAGAGGGTTCGGGACGCGTTCCAACTCGGGAATCCGCGGAATAAGGATTTTACAGGATGGAATTCCCGAATCTGATGCTGACGGTGAAACAACAATTGAAGCTATCGATATGACCTCTCTTGGCGCTGTTGAAGTAGCCAAGGGGAATTTATCTTCTCTGTATACTAATGCACCGGGAGGAGTAATAAATTTTATTTCAGATCTAAGCTTTGCCAAAAATTATGTGACTTCAATAAATGAGATCGGAGACTTTGACCTGAAGCAGAATGGAGGAAAAGTCGGATTGCTTTCCAAAAATTATAAATTCTTTCTATCATATACATATAGAAATCTGACGGGGTATCGGCAGCACAGCAATGAATACATGAACATCGTGAATTCCGTTTTTGACAGTTATCTTGGAAGCAATACTACTTTGTCTGTTCTGGGAAACTTCGCCAAAGGAATAAATAAAATCCCCGGCTCACTAACTCTTTCAGAGTATGATTCCGACCCTTTTCAGGCAAGACAGCTTGCGGTATCTCAGGATTTCAAAAGAGATGTAAATAAAGGAAGGCTTGGTGTAAGATTCAAAACTTCATTCGGAAAGAATAATAATAATGAATTTGAAGTTACAGGGTATGGGGCTATAAAGGATTTGATTACAACCGATAAGGATTTTTATAACTTCATAAACCGGTATGTTCTCGGCTCTACTTTCAGGTATGTTAACAAATATAATCTCGGAAAAAGGGAAAATGAATTTTCAGTTGGCCTCGATTATTTCTACCAGACAGGTCCAGTCTCGTCCTATGAAAACCTTAATGGCCATAAAGGCTTAAGCCTGCAGGGAGAAAATGAAAGGTCTCTGAACAACCTCGGAGTCTATATTTTTGACCAGGTGAATATTATAAAAAAAAAGATGGATTTTCTTATTACAGGCAGGTATGACAGAATAAATTTTGCAAGCAATGATCTGCAATTTACGGGACAATTTGATACCAATCGTGTATTTGATAAATTTACACCCAAGGTTGCTCTCAATTATAAGATTACTCCGGACGTTGCTTTGTACACTAACTACGGGTTTGGATTCGATACTCCTTCATCCAGTGAATTATCCAATTATCCCTACAGTTCAAATCTTGGTAGAACTACTGTAAATCCCGATTTGAAGCCTCAAACCTCCAGGAATTTTGAGCTTGGAATAAAAGGAAATCTGAGCAGCAAGAAGCGCGAGATATTCGAAAAAATTATATTTGACCTGACCTTTTATAACAGTAAAGTCGATGATGAGATTATACCGTTTGTAGTTTTTGATAAAACATTTTACAGAAATGCTGCAAGAACTAACAGAACCGGACTTGAGCTTGGATTTAAAAGTGAAGTTACAGAAGGTCTTGAATGGGTAGTAAATTACATTTACTCAGATCTTAAATATGATCAATACTCTGCAAGAGTTTATGATATAAACGGAAATTTTGTTGATCTCAATTACAGCGGTAATATTGTTCCTTCAGTTCCTAAGAATGTTGTTAACTTTATCTTAACCTACGAATATTATATCTCCAAATATTTCAGAGGAATAATAAACATTGATGCCGATCATATAGGTAAGATGTACGTGAACGACGCAAACTCAGAAAGCACGAGTAATTATACTTATTTTAATTCCCTGGCGGGAGTTAGCATTGCATATAAGAATTTCGATGCGCTTATTTCAGGAGGAGTAAATAATATCGGAAATAAAAAATTTGTCTCCTTTATAAATATAAATGATATAAATCAAAGATATTACGAACCGGGAGAACCACGCAGCTACTATGTAAACATGAACCTGAGTTATAAATTTTAATTTACTATTTGTTGTTATCATTCTGTCTAATCAACCGAAATAAACTATGGTTTCTTTAAAAAATCTAGTATTGTTTTTTACATTATCGCTTTCATTGAGCTTCTACGCTTTTGATAATTACAGAATATTCCCGGGCAATATAACTCAGACAGAAACAATCATCACTGTCCATCCAACGGATCCAATGATAATGTTTGCCAGTGCTATCACTATTAATACAACAAATGGTTTTAAGAGTGAAGGTGTATATGTTTCTACTAATGGCGGATTAAACTGGTTTGGTAATGATTCCTGTAAAGGCTCACCCATTTTTAATCACGGCGGTGACCCCGGAATTGTGATTGATAAAAATGGAAGGTTTATTCTAACGCATATAGGATCTTTTTTTAATGGAGTTTACAGTCACTATTCAACAGACTTTGGAACCACATGGTCTGCCGCTTCAACTCTTACTACTGAGCAACCAGAAGATAAGGGAACAGCTACAACTGATAATGTTTCTGCAAGCCCGTTTTACGGAAGAACGTACGTTGCATGGGTAAATTTTGTATCACCTTTTCCTGTTCTAAATTCATATACAACAAACGGAGGTTCAAACTGGTCTACACCTTTACAAATAAATAACCCGCCGCCGAACAGATGTTCCGGCGGCGATATAGAGACAGGACCAAATGGAGAAGTATATGTTGCCTGGGCGGGAGTTAACAGTTCATCTCCCTTTACAGAAATCTATGCGGGCTTTGGCAAATCAACAAACGGAGGAAGTAGCTGGTTAGTAACTCAAAATGCTTACCCTATGAGCGGTATTAACGGAACGCTTCCTCAAAAGGGAAATATCCGGGTAAACGGCCTTCCACGCTTAGCAGTCGATTTAAGTGGAGGTGCAAGAAACGGATGGCTATACATAGTAACGACAGAAAAAAATCTTGCGCCCGCCGGTACTGACCCTGATATTATTTTACATTATTCTTCTGACAACGGACAAAGCTGGTCTCCGGGAATTCGCGTTAATCAGGATCCTTTGAATGACGGCAAAATACAATATTTCCCGGCTGTGAATGTTGATGACAATGGAGGAATAAACATAATATATTATGATGATAGAAATACGACGAGTGATTCTGCCGAAGTTTATTTATCACGTTCTACTGACGGTGGCAGTTTATGGAGAGACTATATGATAAGCAATCATGAATTTAAGCCTGCTCCTTTAATAGGTGGACCATCGGGGTACCAGGGAGATTTTATAGGGTTAACTTCTAAAGGAATAGTCTTGTGGCCTTTATGGGCTGATAACTCATCGGGTATTTACCAAGCCTGGACAACTCCTATTAATTTAACTACAATCGGGATCAGGCAGATAAGTAACATTATTCCTGTTTCCTCTTCTCTTACACAAAATTATCCTAACCCATTTAATCCCAGCACAATTATTAGTTATCAATTATCAATGTTCAATAATGTTTCACTGAAAATTTATAATGCTCTTGGAAGTGAGTTGGCAACTTTGGTTAATGAAAAACAAAATCCTGGAAGTTATTCTGTAGAATGGAACGCTTCAGATTTTGCAAGCGGAATTTATTTTTATACGCTTGAAATAAATGGAGTAAAGGTTGATACTAAGAAAATGATACTCATAAGATAATTATAAATTATAAATTATAAATTATAAATTATAAATTGGTAACTTTTTAGTTTCGGATATTTCCCCTTCTTATTCATAATCTCTCTTATCAAATACTTTTGTTTAATGGCGTTTGTAAAAAGAACAGGTTCTGGCAAAAATACAGACAATCAATATCCATATGTGTCGTTGTTTCTAATCGCGTTTCTGAGAATCTTTTAATAATATTAATTGAAGATAAGAATTTTTATTTTACTTCACTCAATATTAATAAAACCTAATAAATAATGTCCCGAGTCGTCAAAGCTCCCTCCGGAAACAAGATAACCTGTAAAAGCTGGATTACAGAAGCTGCAATGAGAATGCTGATGAATAATCTTGATCCGGATGTTGCGGAAAGGCCTGAAGAACTGATTGTATATGGAGGGAGCGGAAAAGCTGCACGTAACTGGGAGTGCTATGATAAGATAATTGAATCCTTAAAGAACCTCGAAAATGATGAGACGCTTCTGATACAATCGGGTAAGCCTGTTGCAGTTTTCAAAACTTACGCTGATGCTCCAAGGGTTTTGATTTCCAATTCACAGTTAGTTCCTGCCTGGGCAACCTGGGACGAGTTCCGGCGTCTCGAAGCCCTGGGACTTACCATGTACGGACAGATGACAGCCGGAAGCTGGATTTATATAGGAACTCAGGGAATACTTCAGGGCACTTATGAAACATTTGCATCATGTGCTAACAAACATTTTGATGGTACACTTTCAGGGAAATTTGTTTTGACATCGGGATTGGGTGGGATGGGAGGCGCTCAGCCGTTAGCTGCAACATTAAACGGTGCAGCCTTTCTGGGGATTGATGTGGATAAAAGCCGCATTCAGAAGAGAATATATACCGGATATTGTGATATAATGACAGAGAGTCTTGACGATGCATTAAAATTAATATCCGAGGCAAAACAAAATAAGACGGCTAAGTCGGTCGGGCTGGTTGGAAATGCAGGTGAAATACTTCCCGAAATTCTGAAGAGAGGAATTTTACCCGACGTTGTTACAGATCAAACCTCTGCACACGATATGCTAAATGGTTATGTTCCTATGGGAATGACTTTTGAAAAAGCGTTAGGTCTTAGAAAGAGCGATCCCCAAAAATATCAGGAACTTGCCAGAAAAACAGTTGTAACACATTGTAAAGCTATGTGGGAATTTATGCAAAGGGGTTCAATAGTTTTTGACTATGGAAATAATTTACGCGGAGAAGCCTATAACAATTGTTTCAAATCGGCTTTTGAAATCCCGGGGTTTGTTCCTGAATATATACGTCCGCTTTTCTGTGAAGGTAAGGGTCCATTCAGATGGGTGGCATTGTCCGGTGATCCTGAAGATATTTATAAAACGGATGACGCAATTCTTAACACATTTCCCAATAATAAACTTCTGCACAAATGGATTAAAGCAGCAAAAGAAAAAGTACATTTTCAGGGTCTCCCTGCCAGAATATGCTGGCTCGGGTACGGCGAGAGAGCAAAGGCAGGGAGGTTATTTAACGATATGGTCCGGGATGGAATTTTGAGCGCACCAATTGTAATTGGAAGAGATCATCTGGATTGCGGAAGTGTGGCATCCCCAAACCGTGAAACAGAAAAGATGAAGGACGAATCTGATGCAATTGCAGATTGGCCTGTACTAAATTTTGGACTGCACTGCATAGGTGGAGCGAGCTGGGTATCCCTTCATCATGGAGGAGGAGTTGGAATAGGAAATTCGATTCATTCGGGAATGGTGATAGTTGCTGACGGCAGTAAAGAAGCAGAAGTTAGATTGGAAAGATGCCTTACTTACGACCCGCAAATGGGGATAGTCCGTCATGCTGACGCGGGATATGAACTTGCTGTAGAAGAGAAGGAGAAGTTTGGAATTAAAATGCCGATGCTATGAAAAGTATTGATATTCCTAATATGATTGCCGGATTAATCTAAAAAAAATTCCAAAACATTGCAACATTCACCCAAATGATTCGTTTTTAATAAGATATAATTAATTTCAATTCTTGAATTTACTTGAGACATTTGATTCATACCTGAGCCTTCCCCGCGAAGAAGCCTATAATCAATACCTTGACGCAAGAAACCTTAAAATTTTTAAAGTAATACTTTCTTTAGTAGGGTTAGCTTTTGCGATAATTTTTATAGTTAATCTTGTAGATAAACATACTTTTAATTTATCTTTAGTTCTGGGATTTGTTAATCTGGCAGTTATAATTATTGCAAGAATAATCTACAAAAAAGCCTTTAACATTTCAAACATACGAAAATATGTTTTTATTTTTCTGATTGTACAGCTCCTGGTTTGCATCTCTATTGAAATATTTTACCCGGCAGATACTGAACCGGCTCCTACAAGTAAATCAAAGAAAGAACTTTTCAAATCAGATACGTTAAAGAAAGGGGATATAACGATTTCTTTTGATCAGAAAGAAGATGAAAATTTTATTCCCTTTATTTTATTTTTTGGTGTAATGGTATTAATATTCAGATTTTCGAGGACAGAAATGATACAACTGTTTGCAATTGGCTTTGGTGTCCCGGTTATACTAATGCTTTTGCTCAGCGCCACTTTTAACGCATCGAGTGTAATTCCGAATTTGGCACTGGGAATACTTTTTTTTGTTATAGCTTTCACAAGAGAAAAAGGGCGGCAGAAAAAATTTTTTGAGCAGTATGATTTTAATTACAGAAAGAATTATGAAAGCATAAGAATGAAGAAAGAATTGAACCATGCAAGGGACATTCAGCTTTCAATGCTTCCTGAAAATGATGCAATAATAGGCGATCTTGAAATTTCTGCTGTGTCTCTCCCGGCGACGGAGGTTGGAGGAGACTATTTTGATTACTTCAAAATATCCGAGACCGAGGTGGGTATATTTATTTGTGATGTTTCGGGTCATGGCGTTGCAAGCGGACTTATGCTGTCAGGCTTGAGAAGCTGTATGCATTTAATTCTTGAAGATAATTCTAACCCAAAAATTGTTCTGGAAAAGCTTAACAGAATGATAAGAAAAACACAAAGCAGAAAGATGTTTGTGACTGCAATTTTCGCCATAATAGATACACAAAAAAATAAAGGAATGCTTTTCAACGCGGGTCACCTGCCTCCTTATAAGATCTCCGGAGAATCCAAAGAAATATTTAAAATAAAAAAACATGGTGTTGCCCTGGGTGCAATGAATAATGTTGAAAACAGTGAAAGTCAGAACGAAGTATTTTTTGATTTTAATAAAGGAGATAAGCTCATACTTTACACAGACGGAGTTAATGAAGCTATGAACAGCAGCAGGGTTGAATACGGTCTTGATAATCTGGAGTTTTACCTGAATAATAATGCCAATAAAAAATCCAGCGAGCTTTTGAACGGGTTGATTGAGGATGTAAAGAGATTTACCGGTAGTTCTGTTCAAAGAGATGATCTCACTTTGTTAATTGTGCAAAGAAATTAAGACTATGAAAAAAGCAAAACCTGTTGTCGGAATACTCATGGGTTCGGATTCTGATCTTAAAGTTATGAAGGAAGCTGCTGAAGTTCTGGAAAAGTTTGATGTTCCTTATGAAATGAACATTACTTCTGCACACAGAACACCAGATATGATGTCTTCTTATTCAAAAAGCGCACACAGAAAGGGAATTAAAGTTATCATAGCCGGCGCCGGAGGAGCGGCACATTTGCCCGGTATGTGCGCATCCTATTCTCCGGTGCCGGTAATAGGCGTACCAATAGAAAGCTCCGCTTTAAAAGGTCTTGACTCACTTTTGTCAATTGTACAGATGCCTTATGGAGTTCCGGTAGCAACAGTTGCTATCAATAATTCAAAAAACGCGGCATTGCTTGCATTGGAAATCCTTGGAACTTCTGATAAAAAAATTCTGGAAAAAATAATAAAGTTTAAGTCTGCCATAAAAAAAGACTCCACTGACAAAAATAAAAAATTGCGAATGTAATTTTAAATTTCATTTCTTTAAATTGTACCGTGTTTATCTATATTAAACTGCGGTAAATGTTATTGAAAAAAAAACTGCTGATACTTCTTATCTTAATTTTTCCTTCCGGCATTTCCCTTTGTCAAAATTCAGGTTTAAAAACGGTGGATATTAATGCCCTCGTTTCCCTTATGGATGGTTCTTTCAGTAATGAAGAACAGTCGGAAAAAGATCAGGGATATGACAATATAACCTTGCATATGAAACGCATGTGGACAGACAGATCAGACGGAAAATGGCTTTACGTTGAACAAGCTTATTCACAATCACCAGAAAAACCTTATAAACAAAGAGTTTACAGAATTACCAGGAATGATGACGGAAGTTTACAAAATGATGTATACTCTCTAAAAAGTCCATTGCGGTTTGCCGGAGAATGGCAAAATGAAACTCCTTTAACTTCTCTTTCACCGGATTCACTCATTAAACAGAATGGCTGTACGGTCTATTTTAAATTGATTAATGATACGACCTTCATGGGGAAGACAAAAGGAAAGAAGTGTTCTGGTAATTTGAACGGCGCAAAGTATTCCACATCGGAAGTCATAATAACCAACAATAGTACAACTATCTGGGACCGCGGCTTTAATAAGCATGGAACTCAGGTATGGGGTGCAGTAAAAGGCGGATATATTTTTAAAAGAGTAAAGTAAATTCTTGTTTTTTTTCCTAAATAAAAATCAATTTTAATATTGGTAATTAACTTTATTAAAAGAGAGCCTTCCTTATTAGTCTCTGCAGTCACTTTTATTATTCTTTCATTTATTATCCAGATTTCTTTTATAAGGAACAGCCTTATTTTGGAGATAATTATTTTTTTTATAGTTTTTGGCATCATTGTTTTTGCCTCAATGGGAGTTGTTCACCATGCCGAAATGCTTGCTTATAAACTAGGCGAGCCTTACGGGACCATGATACTGACCTTTTCAGCAGTCACAGTTGAAATAATCATGATAGCAACTTTTATGCTGCACGACAGCAACGACCCGAAGCTTGGCAGAGATACGATTTATTCGACTTTGATGATTTTACTAAATGGATTAACGGGACTTGTAATGCTACTTGGAGGCTTAAAATACGGCGAGCAGAAATATAATCTCAAAAGCACCAACTCCTTCTTCTCAATGATATTCGGAGTAGTAGGGCTTGGATTGATGATGCCTATTATTATTCCCGATCAGTTAAAATTCGCTTATGGAATATTCTTGATTGTTATTTGCTTAGTGCTGTACATCTTTTTTATAAGGATGCAGGGAAAAGAGCATAACTTTTATTTTAAATTTAATTATGATAAGAAGAATTCCAGTGATGAAGAGTCCTTTCCTCCAAAAGATAAGATAAAGATTTCTTATAATGTCGTAATGCTTGTTTTACTAATCTTTGTAATTTCACTTCTGGCAGAATATCTCTCATTTTTTATTGACGATGGAATAGACCTTCTGGGATTTCCTACTTCTATCGGGGGATTGGTTGTTGCACTGATAATAGTATCCCCGGAGGGTCTGACTGCAATCAGAGCAGGATTGAAAAATGATATGCAGAGGGTAATAAACATATCTCTTGGTTCGATGCTTTCTACCGTTTCTCTGACTATTCCTGCAGTTTTGCTCATAGGGATTATCACACAGAAAGAAGTAGTACTTGCTTTGGAGCCGATTCAGGCGGGCATAGTAATTATATCGCTGCTTGTAGGCATTCTCAGCTGTAAAGATGGTGAAACAAATGCGTTGCAGGGATTTATCCATGTTATCCTTTTTATAACATTTATCTTTTTGTCGCTTGTGATGTGACATGTCTTCCGTTCCCAATCAGGAGATTGGGAACGAGGAAAGCTTCACAAGAAACAAGAATTTTGGCTAAAGCCAAACAGGATTCAATTATTATCCCCGACCTAAAGGTCGTGGCAATTCTGCCGTTGTTGGTCTTTGCCTGCCTGAAAAGAATAAAGCTTAAAAAACTTATTATAAGGAAGGCGAGACCAACAACATTGGCGACGTAAAGGCAATTGAGCGACCAATTGGAAAAATACTATTTCAACAACGTCATCATTTTTATATCAGTATAATTTTCGGCTGTTAATTTATAAAAATAAATTCCGCTGGCGAAATTTGATGCATCCCATTCCACTGAATAACTTCCCGCATTTTGTTTTCCATTAACCAAGGTTGCCAATTCATTTCCAAGCACATCATACACTTTCAAACTCACCGCATTGAACATTGATAATTGATAATTGATAATCGTTTTTGGATTGAAAGGATTGGGATAATTCTGTTCAAGCCTGAATGAACCCGGATTGGCAATATTATTGTTTTGTATTCCTACCAAAGGCGGTATAGTTATTTTAAATGCACTTCTTCCGTGAGTCCAGACTACGAGCGTCCTTGTTGGATTATGCAAGGTTAAATCCTGACAAGGGACATTCGAGGGAATTCCCGTCCCAAGTACAAACCAGTTTGCACCGAGATTTGTAGTATACATTACAGTGATATCCGTGCCAATGAAAAGTGTATTGGTATTTGAAGGATCAATCAATACATCATTGATAGGTGCGTCAGGAAGGTTTCCTTTTATTGAAGTCCAGCTCAACCCGTAATTGGTTGTTCTGAAAATATGAGAGCCTGTTGAATCAACTTTATAGCCGGACAATGTTACATAACAAACATTTGCCGAATCAGGATGAACTGTAACTCTTGTAACCCATCTGTAAGGAAGACCGGAATTTATTTTTGTCCAGTTTGTTCCGCCATTTGTTGTAACCCATACATTTGCATCATCAGTGCCGCAGTAAATCACATTCGGATTTGACTTCGCTACGTCAACTGTAGTAATGGTTCCCAGGTTACGAACATGGGCGTTCGCGAGATCAGGACTGATTGCTGTCCAGGATTGCATTCCGTTTGTGGTTTTATGAATCTTATAAGTGCCACAATAAAGAGTAAGAGGATTATTCTTATCCATAACATAGGGCGTCGACCAGTTGGTATAAAGTATATCGAGACCACTGCTTCCTCCAAGAAAACTAAATCCGCCATCTATGGATCTTACAAGTCCGCCGTTTTGTGAAGATGCATAAACTCTTTGTGAATTAGTATAATCTACCAGACAATAGAATCCATCTCCCCCGAATATTTCATCCCAGTTTCCAGTAGTTCCCAATGTCCTCACTGTTCCATTGTCCTGAGCACCTCCAAGAATTGTATTTGGATTATTATAATCTATATCACCGGCATAAAACTGGGTAATAGGAAGAGACTGGCTGAATTGCCATGCAGCACCGCCGTCAGTTGAATAATCAATTCCACCGTCGTTACCAATCACAATGTAATTTGGATTTGATAATGAGAATGCTGCTGCGTGCTGATCAACATGAGATTCATTTACCGGGGAAAATGCAACTCCTCCATTATTGGATAATTCCATATCAAGCCCTCCGCAAAAGAGCTTGTTTGAATTGGATGGATCAATTCTGCAAATTCTGTTATACCAGGCATAATTTGAAGATCCGGCTACGGAGGAATTGATTAAGCTCCAGTTTGTTCCGCCGTTAACAGATTTATATAAAGCTCTGGTAGTTCCTCCCGTTGTTGCCGTCAAAGCATAAACTATTTGCGAATTCGAACGTGATATATCCACAGAAATTCTACCGAGATTAATATCATTCACCGGAAATCCACCACTTACCTGAGTCCAATTATTGCCGGAATTAGTCGTTACAAATAATCCGCTTTTAATTCCCCCGTATTTAATATAATCTTCCCTCCTTTGCATTTCCCACATTGAAGCAAATACCTTTGACGGGTTATTGTGATCTATTGTCACATCAATTGCACCTACAGAATCCGAGAGAAAAAAGCTTCGGGACCAATTTAATCCTCCATTAATGGTTTTATAAATTCCTCTTTGACTATTTTTTCTGCGGGTCCAGCCTCCGGCAGCTGCATAAATTTCCTGGTCATTGGTGGGATTAATGGCAATGTTACCGATAGTAAAGGAACTATCAAGACCTGCAGAGGACCAGTTCATACCACCATTTGTTGATTTATACATTCCGGTTCCCGGGTAGTAGCTTCGCAGTCCGTTAGATTCTCCACTTCCGCAATAAATTATTTCAGGATTGAGCGGATCTATTGCCAGCGAACCAATGGATGAAGTATTCTGGTTATCAAAAATATCTGTCCAGCTTTGACAGAAGTTTGTAGACTTCCATACTCCTCCGTTGGCAGTTCCAATGTAAACAATAAGCGAGTTTGTAGGATGAATCGCAATGGTTGTTATTCTTCCCTCTATATTAGTTGGTCCGGCAAGAGTCCAGAGAGAGGAATTATC
>JBBSDT010000015.1:0-19526 GCA_038240405.1 Ignavibacteria bacterium | reverse complement strand
CATTTTTTTTCCATATCCTATTCCCATTCTTATCATATTTAACAACCACAAAATAACCTCTGCCAACACCTCCTGCGTAAATATTCCCTAATGAATCTAAAATAATTTTACTAAATGCGGAAGAATCTCCTTTGGACCAAATTAAATCTCCTTGACGATTATATTTAATAATAAAACCCGAGCCTGCAACAAATACATTTCCCGAATCATTTGATATCAGTCGAAATGCATTTGTGCTACACTTAAGTTAGAACTTAATAAAACCAATAAAAAGATTGTCCTTATTTGAAAATTAATTTAGAGCGTTTATAAGTTTTTTATTAGGAAAATAACTTTAAGAATCAATTATTATAACCTTACTTCAACAGCAGCATCCTCTTCGTCCCCACTACGCTTCCGTCTATTTCCAAGTTATAAAAATAAACTCCGCTGGCAAAATTCGAACCGTCGAATTCAATCTCGTAATTTCCAGCATTCTGTTTTTTATTTACTAGAGCAGCTATTTCATTTCCCAGCACATCATAAACTTTGAGTAATACATACTCAGCATTGGGTAATGAGTAAGAAATTTTTGTAGAAGGATTAAATGGATTTGGATAATTTTGCTCGAGCTTGTATTCTAGCGGTTGAATATTAGTTCCTGAAATGCTCGTAATTACTGGAGAAAATTTTACAGTTGCATAAGCCATATTACTTTCTCCTGTTAAATAAACACTTCCTTTTTTGTCAATAGCCATACCATGTACATAATTAAATTCTATAGTAGTATAATGATAATTTACTACAAATATCTGATTGCCGTTATTTTCGTATTTGATTGCCCCGTACCGTGTATTATTATTAGAATCTATATTTGCAGTTACATATACATTATTGGCAGAATCAAGAATTAATACGGCAGTATTTACTGCATATATGTCAGTGGTGGGATATGTTCTTATCCATTGTATATTTCCATTAATGTTCAATTTAATTGTATAATTATTATCGGAGCTTCTTGATGTTATATAAACATTTTGCAATTTATCCACAGCTATATCATACCCGTTATTTGGAGGATATATCCGTTTTACCCATATAACATTTCCTGAGCTGTCATATTTTACCGTGGCGCAATTGTAGTTTGATGAAGAATCTTCACTCGCTCCCGTCACATAAACATTTGATGCATTGTCTGTAGTCAATGCATAGGGATAGTCATCAGCAAAAGGCGAAGGACCGGGACCATTATAATGTCGAATCCAGATAATATTGCCATTATTTGTGTACTTAATGGTTGTATAGTCGTAATAGGTAACTGCGTATTGAGTTTCTCCTGTTATTAATATATTGCCATTATTGTCCAAAGCTAAATCATGAAGTCTGTAAGCTCCTGGATATCTGTTAATCCAGAAATTATTTCCGTTGCTGTCATATTTAGCTACTACATAATATCCAGACCCAATACCTGCTGCATATATATTTCCAAGTGAATCCAAAACCAGCTTATTATAATCTGCAGCGTGATATGCTGTCCATTTCAAATTCCCGGATTTATCATATTTGATCACCGATTCAGCTCCGGCAATGTACACATTTCCGGCATTATCAAGCTTTATATCATTTCCTAAATTATAATTATTTCCCGGTCTTTGATAATCCCTTACCCATAAGCTGTCTCCGTATTTGTTGTATTTAATTGTTGTGCATTTAAAACCATAAGGAGTAGATATTTCAACCCCCCCGGTAACAAAGACATTTCCGGAATCATCTACACAAATTGCACCGTCACCTCACCTTTCAGTTCCGGAATATCTTCTTGCCCAATCGAGTTGCATTTGACAAAAGCAAACATTATTCAAGCTATAAAACAGAATTATTATCTTAATTAATTTACTCATAAAAAAAATTAAGTTATTGTAGTTTAATAAACGCTGCATTTGAAGGAATTTTAGATTGACCGGAATTACTTTGTGATTTATCTTTGAGAACGCTTTAACAAATCATAAACTTTTAAAGTTACTTAATTATAGATGGGTAATTCCTGCTTGAGCAGTTGTTGGATTGAACTGATTCCGAAAATTTAGGTCTTCCTTTCAATTCCTTAAAGTATTGTGTAAGTGTCCAAACCACTGATTACTCATTTCTAAGTGAAAGACGAATCTTGCAAAAATCTCTAAGAACCCTATTCTGATAAATCCTTTGCCCATAAGGCTTTACGGATATATAATCCTTTCCATATATTCAGAAACAAGGGAAAATTTCTTTTGACAACAGGCTTCCGGTAACCTGTGCAAAGAAAAGTTGATTGCACGCAAAGAATTTGAACACGCCTGAAAAAAGACTAATCACAGGAACAATCAATCAGCGCGGAGGAAGAATCAAAGTAAAATCCGAAAAGAAGTCTCCGGACACGAAAAAGAAGCAACAGGGATGTAGTAGAAAGAAATTGTTCAACACAATAAAGAAACAAAACATCGGTTCAATCATTCGGAGCAAGACAACTTAGCAAATTTACATGAGAAGAAAGAAACGAAACATGAGAACAAAGTCTCGAAACAGAAGAGAAAAGTAAATTTACATACGAGAAATCTCTCAAAAATCAATTGCGGAATACATTTACATGTCCGCGAAGAGAAATTACATGAAAGGGAACTAACAAAACAGAGGAGCGGAATGTCTAAACTTTAAAGCGAACACTTCAAACTTAAAATCTAAAAGTTGTTTTGCAATCGCGAACTCCTGAACGGAAGTGCGAACAACCGAAACACGATCGCGAACAACTGAAACACGAAAGCGAACTCTCAAAAACAAGATGTAAAAGTTGAAATCAGTTAAATTTTAGCCCATCCCTGTCATTCCGGCAATCTTTAGGCCGGAATCCAATCAGCAATCTGGCTTATAGAAGTCAAAATTAATTAATGGTAATATTCCCTCCAAAAAATCTTCTTTTTGATTCAGAGATTGATTCGTTGTTCAGAAGACTCGGGGCTCCTCGCAAAAGACAGTTTTAAGATATACTAAAAAAAAAGGAGAGGGGAGTTTTTTTGTTATGGTTGAAAAATTTAGATTATAAATATCTAATAATTGAGCAGAAATAAAAACGATGGCATCCTTATGTTTTAGGAAAGACCTTCGACATGAATAAACATGAAAGCTTCCCCTCCTTTTTTCGAGTTCGTCTCAAAACATAACTTACTACTTACAAAGCCCCAACTTTGTAAGTAAATTGGGGCAGAATTAAACCTTCCCAAGCTGGGGCTTGGGAAGGAGAGATGTTTTGAGACAAACTCTTTCGGAGGAGGGTCGAGCGGAAGGTTTGAAATTGCTTCCTCAACATGTTAGAACATTTAGAATTTAAAATTTAACATTTAAAATTTAACATTTAACATTTAACATTTAAAATCTAACATTTAATATTTAACATTTAATATTTAACATTTAACATTTAAAATCTAACATTTAAAATTTAACATTTAATATTTAACAATCCCATTTTGCAGTACTTAATTTTTTGTAATATTTTTAGAAATTTTATTTCATTAATTTATGAAGGACTAGATAATTAGAACCACTGGAATTGCTTGAATATATTTATTTTCTGACAGGTGTAAAGAGGCTTGGGAATACAAGAGTAAGAAATATACTGAATAAGTTTGGAAATTCTTATGATTTTCTGAACTGTTCCGGAAATGATCTAAAGCAGGTTGAAGGGATTGATTCCTATATTGCCTTTGAAATACTTGCGGCAAGAAAAAACTGGCATACGTGCAAAAAGGAATTTGAAGGTGTATTAAGAGATGCTGAAAGAAAAAAGATTAAATTAGTTAGCATTTTAGAAGATGAATATCCTGCAAATTTAAAAAAAATCTTTGATGCACCGGTCTTAATTTACTATAAAGGAAGATTAAACAAGTCGGATAGGTTTTCTATAAGCATTGTCGGGACAAGAACTCCGACAGAATACGGAAAATACAATTGTGAAAATTTTACTGAAAAATTATCGGAGCTTCAAATCCCTGTTATAAGCGGGTTTGCACGCGGGGTTGATTCGATAGTTCATAAAGTTTGTTTAAAGAAGGACAACCTTACATATGCAGTTCTTGGATGCGGAGCTGATGTTATTTATCCGTCTGAAAACAGAAAGTTGTATTGGGAGATAATCGAAAAGGGAGCAATAATCTCTGAATTCCCAATTGGAGCAAAGCCGGATAAAGTCAATTTTCCAAGGAGGAACAGGATAATAAGCGGGATAAGTCTTGGCAGTCTGATCATCGAAAGCGGTATAAAAGGAGGATCATTGCTTACAGCAGAATTTGCAATTGACCAGGATAAGGAAGTCTTTGCAATTCCGGGTTATATAAATTCGAAGCAATCCGAAGGTACTAATGAACTTATAAAAAAAGGTCAGGCTAAATTAGTAACTGAAATAGAAGATATATTGAATGAACTTGAAGTTAAATTGAAGCCGGTTCTCAGGAAAGATCTTATGGTAAAGGAACAAAACATGATTGTGGGACTTAATGCAACTGAAAAAGAAATTTATGAAGTTCTCGATCATGAATCGAAGCATATAGATCTGATAAATGAAATAACAGGACTCTCAATTTCAGACTGCCTTGTTTCACTCTTATCGCTTGAATTCAAAGGGCTGATTAGGCAGATTCCCGGCAAAAATTTTATCAGAATGTGAAAATGCAAAAATATATTATAGACGATCGGATTTTTGAAGTTAAATTTTCATGCGATCTTCATAAATGTAAAGGCGCTTGCTGCACATTGAAAAATGCCAGCGGAGCTCCCATTTTAGATGAAGAAGTTATGACGATCAAATCAAATTTAGATATTGCAAAAAAGTACCTTGCTCCGGAAAATATTGACTTTCTCGAATCCTACGGATTTCTTGATGGAAGCAAAGGAGATTATTCAATTAAAAGTATAGACCACGAGGATTGTGTTTTCTCTTACAACGAAGAAGGAATTACAAAATGCGCTTTCCAGTCAGCTTATAACAATCAGGAAACAGAGTTTAGAAAGCCAATCTCATGTCACTTGTTTCCTATCCGGGTTTCCGGCGCTCAAAGAAACATTCTCAAGTATGAGGAAATTTATGAGTGCAGGGATGCTCTGGCAAAAGGAAAGCAAGAAGATATATCTGTGTTTGAATTTTCAAAAGATTCAATATGGAGGGAATATGGAGAAGATTTTTACGAAGAGATAAGAAATAAATTTCTAAAAAAATTTAATTAAATGCTCAAACAGACATACACTCAAAAGCTCACCCAGAAATTTTTACCCCGGATAATTCTTAATCAGAATATTTTGTCGATACCGACAATGGCGCTTGAAAATATTATAAAGCACGAGCTTGAGCTAAATCCTATGCTTGAAGAGGGCAGCGAAGTAGAAGAGATAAATGAGTTTGAACAGGAAGAAGAAGCGCAGGAAATTTCACTTGATGATCCCGTTCAGATTGATTCCGCTGATAAGCAGCATGAGGGGTCAGCTCCGGAAGAAGAGGCTAATTTTGAGAACGATACTCCCGATACTAAAGAAGAATTTGACTGGAATGAATATTTTGAAAATGAAGCAGAGGAATATAAATCTTATGACGGCGATAGATCAAATAGTTTTGATAACAACAATATCCGTGAAGCTTTACATCCTCTTAGCGATTCACTCATTCTCCAGCTTCAGCTTGCTGAGCTTAACGCTAAATTTATTTTTATCGGAGAGGAAATAATAGGTTCCTTAACGGATAATGGATTTTTCACTGAAAACCCGGAAGAGATTCTTCAGGATTTAAATACCAAGAAAGCAGGTACTGAATTTGAAAGTGAAAATTTCACTATTGAAGAACTTGAGAATGTCCTGTCCTTTATTCAAAAAAACCTCGATCCTACCGGGATTGGGGCAAGAAACCTGAAGGAGTGTCTTGAGATTCAGATAGAAAGATCGGATAAAAGTGAAAAACTTAAGAAGATCTCTGTCGAAGTTATCAAAAATCATTTTGAGGATCTCAAGAACAAAAAGTATGAAAAGATCAGGAAAGAACAAAACATAACCATGGAGGACGTAAAAGAAATTATAGAGTTTATACATAAGTTAAATCCAAAACCCGGCTTCACAGAAGAGTCTTCCGTTGAATCCTATATTATACCTGATCTGGTGGTTAAAAAAGTTGATGATAAGTATGAAATATTTTTGAATGAACGGTATAAACCTTCGCTGAGGATAAGCAGGGCATATAAGGACCTTTATTCTGACGGAAAAAATAATCTTGATAAAACTACCAAAGAATATATTGTTAATAATTTTAACCGTGCAAAGTGGTTTATAGACGCAATCAATTCCAGGAAGGACACATTGCTTAAAATTATGGACGCCATCCTGAAACGTCAGGAGAATTTTTTTGATGATAATGATACAGGTCTGAAACCTATGTATGAAAAAGAAGTTGCGGACGATATTAGCATGGATACCTCCACGGTAAGCCGGGCTGTCAGGGGCAAATATGTTCAGACTGATTTCGGAATTTATGAATTAAGATCTTTTTTTACCACTCCTTTAGCCATGAATGAGGGAGATGATGTTTCTAATGTCGAAGCCAAAAAAAAGCTGAAAGAATTAATCGACCGGGAAAATAAGAGTAAACCCCTGACTGATGAGGAACTTGGTATAGAGATGAATAGAAATGGATTTAGAATCGCCAGAAGGACAATAGCAAAATACAGGGAAGCAATAGATATACCGATAGCAAAGCTAAGAAGAGAAATTTAGTAATTAATAAATTATACATTGACTAAGCAAAATAATATACGATCAACTACGGTTATAGGACTGATCAAAGACGGTGAAGCTGTAATTGGAAGTGACGGACAGGTTACAATGGGGAACACCGTAATGAAGCATACAACAAAAAAAGTAAGAAGAATTTTTAATGATAAAGTTCTTGTTGGATTTGCAGGAGCGACTTCGGATGCTTTTACGCTATTTGAAAAATTCGAGAACAAGCTGGAAGAATATAAAGGTAATCTTTCAAGAGCTGCAGTCGAACTCGCAAAAGAATGGAGAACTGATAAATACCTGAGAAGATTGGAAGCGCTGCTGGCTGTTATTAATACAGAGAAATCATTGATCATATCTGGAACAGGTGATGTTATCGAACCCGATGACGGCATTGTTGCGATTGGTTCGGGCGGATCGTATGCTCTGGTTGCTGCAAGAATGCTTTTGAAATACTCCGGACTAAACGCCAGGAAAATTGTAGAAGAATCCCTTAATCAGGCAGCTGACATATGCATATATACAAATCACAATATTTCAATTGAGGAATTAAAAAAGTAAATTATAAATAAAGAATTTTGATTAAAGAAGATAAAGGTATTAAAGTTTTGAATGGGAAAACAAAAGCAAAAAAAAGCATATCTAAGAATTCTGCAGGTGAAATCAGGCAATTAACTCCGACTCAGATTGTTGAAGAACTCAATAAATATATCATCGGACAGAAGAACGCAAAGAAGTCTGTTGCAATTGCTTTAAGAAACCGTTGGAGAAGACAGCAGGTCAAAGACAATATGAAGGATGAGATAATGCCTAACAATATTATAATGATCGGTCCTACAGGAGTTGGTAAAACAGAGATCGCAAGAAGAATTTCAAAATTAGCAAATGCTCCTTTTATAAAGGTTGAAGCATCAAAGTTTACCGAAGTAGGATACGTCGGCAGAGATGTTGAATCTATGATTAGGGAGCTGACTGATCTGTCTGTAAATATTGTAAAAAATGAAAAGATGGATGATGTTCAGATGAAAGCACGGGAAAATTCGGAAGAAAGAATTCTTGATATACTTTTGCCTCCTGTCAAAAAAGCAAATAACGGTTCCTCGGATAAATCCGCTGAGAACGCAGTTGACAGGCAGGCACAGGAAGAACTAAATTCAAACACGCGTGAAAAGCTGAGGATACAGCTGAAAGAAGGGGCTTTGGATAACAGGATTATTGAACTGGATCTGTCCTCTGAAAATTATCCAATGCTGCAGGTGTTAGGTCCTGTCGGTCTGGAAGAAATGGGAATTAATCTCAACGATATATTCGGTAACATGATGCCGAAGAAATCTAAAAAAAGAAAACTTTCTGTAGCCGAAGCAAAAAAAGTTCTTGCTCAGGATGAGGCAAATAAATTAATTGATATGGATGCCGTGATCAAAGAAGCCACTGACAAAGTTCAGAATTCAGGGATAGTCTTCATTGATGAAATTGATAAAGTTGCCAGCGCACATTCCAAATCATCTCAGGGTCCGGATGTTTCCAGAGAAGGTGTACAGAGAGACCTGTTGCCTATTGTCGAAGGATCAACAGTTATAACAAAATATGGTCCTATCAAAACAGATCACATTTTATTTATTGCATCAGGTGCATTTCATACTGCAAAACCAAGTGACCTTATTCCCGAACTTCAGGGAAGATTTCCTATCCGGGTAGAATTGAATAGTCTGGGTGAAGAAGATTTTTATAAGATATTAACTCAGCCGGAGAATGCACTTTTAAAGCAATACCAGGCTCTTCTGAGATCTGAAAATGTAACCTTAAATTTTACTGACGACGCAATTAAAGAAATTGCAAAGATTGCTGCTGAAGTTAATGAGCAGGTAGAAAATATCGGGGCCCGGAGGCTTCACACAATTATGACAACTGTCCTTGAAGAAATACTCTTTGATGTTCCCGATAAGATAAAAAAAGGCACTATGGAAATTAACAAGGAGTATGTTAATGAAAAATTAAATTCAATTGTGAAAAACAGGGACCTTAGCAGATACATTCTATAAATAATTTAACGATGAAAAAAATTATAATAATCTTCCTGTTGTTTGTAGTATGTAGTACTGCAATTTCACAAATTAAACAGCGTTCTACTTCCGTATCATTGTATACTGGAATTGGATATAAATTTGTCCTTTTAACAAATTCTCAGGCTAGAGACGCTTATCCATTTTTTCAGCTGTCAAACGGAGATTTCCTGAAAGAGATAGACGGCTATTTCGGCGCAATAATAAATGAATCTTACGGGATTGAATTTTCACCATCCTACTTATTTACAAATACAATAAACAGTAAAGGATTTTCTTTTAATGACGGCACGGGCAGTAGATTTTATGTCCCGGCGGATAAACGGCTGTTTGCACTGCCTTTGAATCTCAAATTTAAATATTATCCAATGGCTAAGAATTACGGTTCTTCTTTAAGCAGGTTTTATTTAGGAGTTGGGGCGGGACCGATGTATATAAATGAACAGGCAACAAATCAGATTTACTCGGACGCATCTCAATTGTCTTATCTTGGCTCTCAAACTTCTGAGGATAGTTTTTGGACCAGTAATTTCGAACTTATGGCGGGTATCGGAAGCTATTCAAAAATCGGTTATGGATTTGAAATAAGCTATAGGATTGTACCTTTAAAAGCTTCTGGAACTAAGCCTCTCATCACTAACATTGTAAGTAATTTCGGAAGTGTTAATTTTGCTGCTAATATTATCTACAGCTTTTGAAGATTAGTTCTTGAATAACTCTCGGGCTATTATCAGTTTTTGAATTTCACTGGTACCTTCATAGATCTGCGTAATTTTAGAATCTCTTAGAAATCTTTCAACAAGATACTCTCTTACATATCCATAACCACCGTGAATCTGAATTGCTTCCAATGCTGCGCTGACCGCTGTCTGACTAGCCAGTAATTTGCCCATGGAGGATTCTTTGATATAATTCCTTCCTTCATCCTTATTCGAAGCAGATTTATATATTAATAATCTTGCAGCTTCAATATTTGTAGCCATATCTGCAAGCTTAAACTGTATTGCCTGTAAACTTGAAATAGTTGAATCAAATGCCTTCCTTTGCTTTGAATATTTTACAGCGGCTTCAAGACTTGCCTGCGCAATACCAAGCGCCTGTGCTGCTACCCCTATTCTTCCACCGTTTAATGTGCTCATAGCAATCTTAAAACCAATACCTTCTTCTCCAACAAGATTTTCCCTTGGAACTTTGACATTATTTAAACCTATTGAGCAGGTATCAGAACTTCTGATACCCATCTTATCTTCCTTTTTACCCACTTCAACTCCCTCCCATTTCTTTTCTACCATAAAAGTTGAAATGCCTTTGTAACCCTTTGTTCTGTCTGTAACTGCCTGCAGCAAATACACATCCGCAGTCGTACCGTTTGTTATCCAATTCTTCATACCATTTAAAATGTAATGATCTCCTCTCAAGACAGCCTCGGTTTTTTGTTGAGTTGCATCACTGCCGGCTTCGGGTTCCGAAAGACAAAAAGCGCCAAGCAGTTTTCCCGAAGCAAGAGGTCTAAGATATTTTTCTTTGAGAAAATCGGTTCCCCATTTTTCTACTCCGTAACATACGAGAGAGTTATTTACAGACATTATCACTCCTACAGAAGCATCTACTTTTGATATCTCTTCTATGGCAAGCACATAGGAAATAGTGTCCATACCTGCCCCTCCCCATTCAGGAGAAACCATCATTCCCATAAAGCCAAGTTCACCGAGCTTCCTGATAATTTCAAAAGGGAATTCGCCTTTGATATCTCGTTCGGTTGCAGTGGGAGCTATTTCTGACTCCGCAAAAACTTTTGCTGCATCTCTTATTGCTATCTGTTCTTCCGTTAAATCAAAATTCATTTTAAATTATTAAAGATTTAAATTAATTTTTAGAGTAATTGTAAAAACCCTTTCCGCTTTTTCTTCCTAATTGTCCTGCGGCAACCATTTTCTTAAGGAGAGGGCAGGGACGGTATTTTGAATCCCCTAATCCATTATGAAGTACTTCCATAATGGAGAGACAAACATCCAGCCCGATAAAGTCTGCGAGTGTTAAGGGACCCATGGGATGATTCATTCCAAGTTTCATAACAGTATCAATTGATTCGGGAGTTGCCACGCCTTCCATTACACAATACATTGCTTCGTTCAGCATCGGCAAAAGAATCCTGTTAGCTATAAAACCCGGATAATCCTGGACTTCGACAGGAACCTTTTCAATTGATTCCGAAAGATTTTTTACTGTATCATATGTGGTTTGGGAAGTTGAAAGACCTCTGATAATTTCAACCAGCTTCATCAAAGGAACCGGATTCATAAAGTGCATTCCAATAACCTTGTCAGCTCTGTTAGTGAATGCAGCGATTTCTGTAATTGATATTGAAGATGTATTACTCGAAAGGATTGTCTCAGGCTTGCAGATTTTATCCAGCTCTTCAAAAATACTCTTTTTAATATTCAGGTTCTCTGTTGCCGCTTCAATGACTAAATCACAATCCCCTGCATCAGACAGGGCAGTCGAGGGTTTTATATTTGTTAAAGTATCTTGTTTTTGATTGTCATTCATAACTTCCCTCTTTACAAGTCGATCAAGGTTTTTTGAGATAGTATCCATGCCCTTCTTAATATATTCAGGCTTTGTATCAATTAATAAAACCTGATAACCGAATTGTGCAAATACATGCGCGATTCCATTCCCCATTGTCCCGGAACCAACTACTGCAATCTTTTTTATATCCATTCTTTATTGTAAATGTTTTTAATTATTAAAATAATATACCCGCTTTTATTTCAAACTCTTTCGACAATCAATGCGCTTGCTTCGCCGCCGCCAATACACAGAGTTGCCAGGCCTTTTTTAAGATTTCTGTTTTTCATTGCATAAAGAAGTGTGGTTAAAATTCTTGCTCCGCTTGCTCCGATCGGATGCCCTAATGCTACCGCTCCGCCATTAACATTTACCTTTGTAGCATCAAGTTCTGCCAGCTTATTGACTGCGCATGCCTGAACGGAAAAAGCTTCATTGGCTTCAACTATATCAAGATCCTTTACATCAAGTCCTGCTTTCTTTAAAACCTTTTTTATGGCATAAGCTGGAGAAGTAGTAAACCATTCAGGCTTTTGAGCAAAAGAGCTCTGTGCAACGATCTTCGCAAGAGGAGTTATACCAAGCTCTTTAGCTTTTTCAAGGCTCATAAGAACTAATGCTGCCGCACCGTCATTCAGATTGGATGAATTAAAAGCTGTAACAGAACCATCTTTTTCAAAAGCTCCTTTCAATGTCTTTCCCTTTGAAACATTTCCTTTCCCGGGATCTTCGTCTTCAGAAACCAATGTAGTTCCCTTTTTACTTTTTATTTCAACCGGTACAATTTCATCCTTAAAAAAACCTTTCTCTATAGCATTCAAAGCTCTCTTGTAACTCTCTTCAGCAAAGGCATCCTGTTCTTCCCTGGTAATATTCATCTCTCTTGAACACATTTCTGCTGCGCTTCCCATATGAAAATTATTATAAACATCCCAAAGCCCATCATGTATCATACCGTCAATCATCGTTGCATTACCCATCCTGTAACCTGTCCTGGCCTTATCAAGGTAGTAGGGAACATTACTCATAGATTCAAATCCTCCCGCTATCACGATTTCAGCATCACCGCATTTTATAGCCTGCTCGGCGAGCATTACAGCTTTGAGTCCTGATCCGCAAACTTTATTTATTGTTATACAGGGCACAGAGTCTGGGAGTCCGGCAAAAATACTTGCCTGACGTGCAGGCGCCTGTCCCATCCCGGCTGGAAGAACACATCCCATAATTACTTCAGAGATATCTTCAGGTTTCAAATTTGCTCTTTTTACAGCTTCTTTAATTGCAATTGCTCCAAGCTCCGGACCTTTGATTGATGATAAGCTTCCGAGAAAACTTCCAACGGGAGTTCTTGCCGCTGATACAATTACCACTTCTTTCATAATATAAATTTCTGGTTAAATTAGTTATAAACTATTATAAACTATCAACATTCTCATTTTAGAAATAACAACTTCAATACTTTAAAAATTATTGATCAGTACGGATTTTATAAGCTGTTTTCACAATGCCTTTGAACTGTTCCGCATCCAGGCTTGCCCCGCCGATCAATGCCCCGTCAATCCCCGGTTCACTTAACATTTCATGTGCATTCTTCCCGTTCAAGCTGCCTCCATAAATTATCAATAGATTATTTGCTGTATCTGAATCATAAATCTTCGCAACAACTGTCCTTATAAATTTATGTATCTTACCCGACTGTGCTGGTGTTGCATTTACACCTGTGCCAATTGCCCAGACAGGTTCATATGCGATGATAATTTTTTTAATATTTTCCGGACTGACACCTTCCAGTGAGTCAATGATTTGTTCTTCTATTACACCTTCAAATATTTCATCTTCTCTTTCGACAATAGTTTCTCCAACACAGAGTATAGGCAATAAATTAAACTCCAAAGATTTTTTTATCTTTTTATTTACGATCACATTGGTTTCATAAAAATATTTTCTTCTTTCACTGTGTCCCACAATAACATATTCGCATCCTGCCGACAAGAGCATGCTGCCGGATATTTCTCCGGTATATGGACCGTCATTCTCATAAAATATGTCCTGGGCGCCCAATCTTAATTTTGAATTTTCAATACTTTGCTTTACAGCAATCAACGAAACAAACGAAGAGCATAATAATACATCAATCTTCTGAAAATATTTATCATCTAATTTGTCCTTAATATCTGCCGCAAGGTTACCGGCTTCACTATCAGTAAGATTCATTTTCCAGTTGCCCGCTATCAGAGTCTTTCTCATTGATTTTTCCAATTACGATTCAAGGTTCTTTAATAATAATTCATTCACAATACGGGGGTTTGCCTTACCTTCGCTGGCCTGCATGATTTTACCTACAAAGAATCCTGCCAGCTTCTTTTCACCGATCTTATATCTCGCAACCTCTTTAGGATTTTCTTCAAGTATTTTTTTTATAATTGATTCTATTTCTGAATTATCTGATAGCTGTGATAAATTTTCCTCTGCATTCTTAAAAACATTTTTTTGCTCGGCTTCATCCTTAATGTCCAGCAACCTGTTAAAAATTTCTTTTGATGTTGAAATATTAATGTTGCCTGCAGCAATGGAATCCGTTAACATTGCAATTATGTTTTCTGAAACTGAAAATTCATCAATATCAATTTTTCTTTCATTCAAAACCCTCCTGACATCTACCCTCAGAATATTTGCAGTAATTTTGTATGCCTTTTCATTTTTGTTAATCAATTGACGGACAACATTTTCAAAGAAGTCAGCAAAATATTTGTCATGAGTCAGTTCATCAGCATCAATCTCATTTAATGAAAATTCCTTCATAAATCTTTCTTTGCGTGCTTCAGGAAACTCCGGAAGGGAGTCTTTAATTTTATCAATCCACTTCTGATCAACTTTGACCTTTACCAGATCCGGCTCCGGAAAATATCTGTAATCATGTGCTTCCTCTTTTGAACGCGTCGGCGCAGTGGTTTTGTCTTTGGCATTATAAGTCATTGTATTATATAAAACTTTTTCACCCGATTCAATTAAATTGATTTGCCTTTTTATCTCGGATTCAATTGCATCCACTACATTTTTAAATGAGTTTAAATTCTTAATCTCAGTTCGTGTACCGAACATATCTTCACCTTTTAATCTGACAGAAACATTCGCATCGCATCTCATTGATCCTTCTTCAAGATTTCCGTCATTGATTTCAAGATAAACCAGCGTTTGTTTTATCTTAGATAAATATTGATAGGCTTCTTCAGTAGAATTGATATCCGGTTCACTTACAATTTCAATCAAAGGCACTCCGCACCTGTTAAAATCTATAAGAGTTTCGTCATCATGAAAATCATGAATAGATTTGCCCGCATCTTCTTCTATGTGTATTCTCGTGATACCGATTTTTTTAATTTCATTCTTCCTGATTTTGATGTTTGTATAGCCGCTGTAACAAATTGGAGTTTCGAATTGTGTAATCTGGTAGCCCTTGGTGAGATCAGGATAGAAATAATTTTTTCTTGCAAAAAGAGAAACATTTTGTATGTGACAATTTACTGCAAGTCCCATTCTGATGGTATATTCGACAAGATCTTCATTCAGCACAGGAAGGGCGCCGGGGTATCCCAGACAGATTGGGCAAACATTTGTATTTGGAGGGGAATGAAAATCAGCGGGACATTTACAAAACGCCTTCGATTTTGTTTTCATCTGGGCATGAACTTCAAGTCCGATAACAGGTTCATATTTTTCGTAAATATTTTTCAAATCAATTTATTTTATACTGTGCTAATTCTTTAAATCTTCTTATAGCGTCATTCTTTGCGGTCAAATGATCAATCATAGGCTCCGGATAATCCTTACCAATCTCCACTTCATACTTTTGCTGCTCGGTTTGATTCATCAAATGCGGTTCGTGAATGAACTTAACCGGCAATGATTTCAATTCCGGAACATATTTCTTTATATAATGCCCTTCAGCATCAAATTTTTTACTCTGCAGATAAGGATTAAAAACTCTGAAATAAGGTTGTGCATCGACACCTGTTGAAGCGCTCCATTGCCAGCCGCCGTTATTGTTTGAAAAATCCAGATCTATTAATTTGTCTGCAAAATATTTTTCCCCGTACCTCCAGTCAATTAATAAATCCTTTGTAAGAAACATTGCCGTTATCATCCTGAGTCTGTTATGCATCCATCCTTCATTATTCATTTGTCTCATTCCTGCATCTACAATAGGAAAGCCTGTCTTTCCATCGCACCATTTCTTAAAGTCAGCTTCAGCATAATTCCATTTTATATTATCGTATTCCGTTTTAAATGACTCTTTAGTTATTCTTGGATTGTGAAATGTTATATGGTAATAAAACTCCCTCCATAACAGTTCATTTATCCATATCTGTATTGCAGATTTTTTATTAACATTTTTTGAAAGCTTCACCTTACCGAATGCTTTCCTTAATAATTCTCTTATGCTTAATGTTCCAAAATGCAAGTGAGCGGAAATCATGCTGGTACCTCTTACCGACGGAAAATCCCTGTCCGGCTTGTAAGATTCAAGATCTCTGTTCAAAAAATCGTTTAACCTTTGAGCTCCCTCCTTACGGCCTCCCTTAATAACTTCAGACTTAGAGAGTTTTTTATACTCTTCGTCTAAATCATAAAATCTAAATCCCTTTAAAACTTCTTCCTGACTATTGTTAATTTGTGACAGATTAATCTCAAAACTTGTGTAATGATTTTTTTTTAAAATATTAAACGCCTGGTTTTTGAAAGGTGAATAAACCTTATAAGGCTTACCATCAATATTTTTTATTTCATTTAAGTCAAATACAGTAGTATCCTGGTATGAATTAAAATTACCACCATTATCGACAACCAACTTCCTGATTCTGTTATCTCTGGCGATGCAATAAGGCTCAACCTGAGAATTGGAATACACAGAAATAGTTTTATAATCCCTTATTAATTTCTGAAAAACCTCAAAGCTTTTACCATAAATAACCTGTAACCTAAAACCGTATTTTCCCAGATTTTCAATCAGATCTTTTAGACATTCAATCAAAAAACTAATTCGTTTTTCTCCGAAATAGTTGAAAGAATTTTCGTTTTTTATGTATATGAAAGAACACTTATCATCCTTGTTTGCAGTATGTTCGATAAACTTATTAAGACCGGAACTATCTTCTATACGTAAATCTTTTCTGAACCAATAAATATATAGCATGAGTTAAACTTGCGGCTTCCTTTCATCGAACGAATTACTAGTTAAAGTAACGAAGAATGCCTTTTCCCGGAATTCTTCCATTGTCCGCGAATTAAGATAGCTCATAGAAGACTGCAAGCCCTCGGTATATTCCTTTATAATTTTAGCGACTGCTCCCTTATAGGGAACAAGAGATTCTTCGCCTTCTATATAATCTTTTTTTTCCTGTTTAACTGCGAAGGAAGCGCTTCCGCAATATTTCTTCCACCTTTGATTGTTATATTTTAATACCTCACCCGGCGCTTCTTCAGTGCCTGCAAGCACTCTTCCGAACATAACGGCATCGCATCCTAATGCCAGAGCCTTACACATTGCTCCCGGTGTATTAATTCCTCCGTCGGCAATAATTTTTACATCACTCTTCAGATCATTCCTCGCATTTATCGCACGTATAATTGCATCAACCTGTCCTATTCCGATTCCGGATTTTACAGAAGTGGAACACATAGCTCCATTACCTATACCAACTCTTATTGCATCAACTCGGGCATCTATCAGGAATTCAGTAGTCTCGTAGCTTGCAACATTCCCCGCTATCAATTTCAATTTATATGCAGATATTATATTATTTGCCTGATTTAAAAATTCTTTGATCATCTTTGATCCTCCGTTTGCTATATCAACACAAATAATTTTCAAACCGAAATCTGCGAGTCTTTTTAATCTGTCAAGATCAATTTTCATATTGATACCAATTGCAGCCGAAATATATTCGGAATTTTCAATTTCATTGTCTTTAAACTCCCTTAATTGCTCATCAATAGTATTAAACCGGTGTATAATTCCCAGGCATTTCAGGTCTCCCAATGCTTTTGCCATCCGTCCACCGACTACGGTATTCATAGGCGAGCCTATAATAGGAACCGATAATCTGATACCCAGGAAATCAACACTCGTATCACATTCAGAACGGTGTTCGATTTCCGATATCTGATTAGGAAGCAAGGATATATCATTGTAGGTAAAGGAATAAAAATTACTGATTTTCTCAAATCCTGACTTATGTCCGTTTGTTGAAACTTCAACAGGATCGAATATGCTTTTTGACATTAATTAATTTGATTTATTTAATTGATTTGATATAGCTTTAGTTACTTTTGCTGCAGCGTCTTCCAAGGTCGTAGCGGAAATTAAATTCAATCCTGATTCATCCAGAATTTTCTTGGCTTCTTCCGCATTAGTGCCCTGCAACCTTACTACAACCGGGACGGGTATATTTATATTTCCAGCAGCTTGGATAATACCATTAGCAACCCTGTCACACCGCACTATGCCTCCGAAAATATTTATCAGAATTGCTTTTACATTCCTATCCGACAGAATTATTCTGAATCCGTTTTCAACTGTATCCGGAGTTGCCGTTCCGCCGACATCTAAGAAATTCGCAGGAGAGCCGCCAGCAAGCTTTATCAGGTCCATTGTTCCCATCGCTAATCCTGCGCCGTTTACCATGCAACCGACATTTCCGTCAAGCTTAATATAATTTAAATTATATTTTGATGCCTCCAGCTCAAGTTTATCTTCTTCGTTCTCATCCCGTAATGAAATATAATCTTTATGTCTGAAAAATGCATTGTCATCAAGAGTCACTTTTGCATCCAGGGCAAGTATTTTGTCTTCATTAGTAATTACCACAGGATTAATTTCCACCATCGAAGCATCCAGCTCATCGTAAGCTTTGTACAAAACAAATATGAATTTTATAAAATCTTTATAAGCATTTCCCTCAAGCCCCAGGCCGGATGCAAGTTCGCGTGCCTGATAAGAAAGCAAGCCAACTGAAGGATCAATCCAGACCTTTATAATTTTTTCAGGAGTTTCTTCGGCTACCTTTTCAATCTCTACTCCTCCTTCGGTAGAAGCCATTATTACATTCTTTGAAACAGTTCTGTCAAGTAATATTCCAAGGTATAATTCCTTTTTATAATCAATGCCTTCAGCAACAAATAATGTCTGAACTTCCTTGCCTTCATTCCCGGTCTGATGTGTAACTAAAATATTATTCAGAAGCTGGGCTGAATATGCTTTCGCTTTCATAATATCGCTGCCTACAAATTTCACTCCTCCTTCAACAATCAATTCATCCCGGTTATTTTTATTATAAACTGTTCCTTTGCCTCTTCCGCCTGCATGTATCTGAGACTTTATAACAAATTGATTTATTCCCTTTGATAATAAATTATTAACAGCATTATCAAATTCATCAAGGCTTTTTATAGCTATACCATCCTGTATTGCCACGCCAAATTGTTTTAACAGTTGTTTTGCCTGGTACTCGTGAATTTTCATTAAACTTTAAGGTTACTTTATAGGGAATATTTTTTTTATTGTTGAATCCTTTCTTAATGAATCAATTGAATATTTTTTTGCTAAGCTATCGATATTTTTTATTGCAGTATCAATATTCGACTGTACGGTATCAATTTTCATTTTTAATTCATTTGCGTCTTTACCAAGCTTCTCCTTTTGCCTTTCTATCTCACCCTCCCCGCACCCGGTAATAAAAATAAATATAACTGCGGGTAAAAAATATTTAACAATTTTCACTTTACCTTTTCAGCAATTGATTTTGCCTGTAAAAACAAACCAAGATAATCTCTTCCCCCGGCTTTTGAATCTGTTCCGCTCATATTAAAGCCGCCAAAAGGATGCACACCTACAAGGGCGCCGGTACACTTCCTGTTAAGATAAAGATTCCCGACAAAGAAATCTTTCTCTGCTTTCTCCAGTTTCTTTTTATGCCTGGTATACACTGCTCCAGTTAGTCCGTATATTGTATTATTAGCAATGGCAAGTCCATCGTCAAAATTTTTTGATTTGATTACAGCCAATACAGGTCCGAAAATTTCTTCCTGCGCGATGGTAGAGTCTTTTTCAACATCTTTTATGATTGT
>JBBSDT010000014.1:0-19603 GCA_038240405.1 Ignavibacteria bacterium | reverse complement strand
TTTAATCGCTTAGGGTTAAATTCCCCGCCGCTTGCGGCGAAAATTTTTCATATATTTGTAGATGTCAAAAAGCTTATACATCCACAAATCACATAATGTATCAGTATTACTATATCACTATGTATGTCCAGCAAAATATCGCAAAGTTGTATTAGTGAAACAGTAGATCAAAGTCTCAAAGAAATATGTACGGAAATATCTAAAGCGATATCAGATATATTTTATTGAAATAGGTACAGACAATAATCATGTGCATTTTTTAGTACAATCAGTACCAACTTACAGTGCAACAAAAATTGTAACAATTATAAAAAGTATCACAGCACGAGAGATTTTCAAACATCACCCAGAAGTGAAAGAACAATTATGGGGAGGAGAATTCTGGAGTGATGGATATTTCGTCAATACTGTAAGTAAGTTTGGTGATGAAAATACAATATCAAAATATGTAAGAGAACAAGGAACAGCTCATGAGTATAAACTATTACATAAATCAGATCAACTCAATTTGTTTTAAAAAGATACCCCGCTGCTTGCGGCGGGGAGTTTCATTAAAGGGTTCTTGTAATATATCATTTTAAGAATGTTCCGCTAACTTTAAATATCTTATAATTCTTAAGATTCTGATCGGATTCAAATCCAATACCTTCAATTGTTTCCGAAGGGGTTTTTATTTTTACAAATTCGTCCGAAGAGACTCTTTGAGTTTGATTGTTCCAAATCAATTTTTGAGTTTTCAACTCGCTTCCTTCTGTATTAACAACATCCACACTGTCATAAATTTCAATATCTTTGGTTTTATCATCGATTTTTCCTCTCCTGCCGGTAAGAGTAGAGACTATATTTCCATTCCTGTAAAAATCTACCTTTGCGCCACTGTCAATTAAAGTATAATACTTATTTGTAAAAACAGAAATATGCCCGGCAAGAAGCACAGCTTTAATTTTACCGGAATCAGAAAAAGTAACGGTAGAATTCCAACTTTCCTGTGATGGTGATTCAGGGGTATATTGATTAGATTGGTTAGGCTTAAACTTATCATCACAGGAAATCAATGAAAGAAAAATAAACAAAAATATCAGGTAAGAAAAAAATGTCGAGTATTTCATTTATAAACCTTCTTCTACAAGGCGATGCATATGAATTATTCCCATAATGGTTTTCTTTTTATCACCCACAACAAGCTGCATAATTTTATTTTCTTCCATGAGCTCAAGGGCAACAATAGCCGGCATATCTTTGGGAATAATTTTAGGATTCGGATTCATAATATCTTTTGCTTTTGTATTTTTGAGTCCGTCAAAATTCTTTTCAAGCAATCTTCGGATATCTCCATCGGTAATAATCCCAACTAATTTTGTTTTATCCACGACACACGAGCAACCCAGCCGTTTTGATGAGATCATGTAAATGACATCTTTTAAACTTGTATTTACCTGAACAATAGGAATATCCGACTTTTCTACCATAAGATCCTCAACTTTTAGCAATAATCGTTTACCCAAATTTCCCCCCGGATGCGACATCGCAAAATTTTCAGAGGTAAATTCTCTTTTTTGTAGCAGTGAAATCGCAAGAGCATCTCCAAGAACAAGAGCAACGGTAGTAGAAGAAGTTGGCGCAAGATTATGTGGGCAAGCTTCTTCTTTTACGAAGGAATTTAGAATTATATCGGAAAGTTTTGCAAGATCCGAGCCAGTATCACCTGAAATTGAAATTATCTTAATATTAAGAATTTTAATGTTAGGTATAAGCTGTTTAAGTTCATCCGTATCGCCGCTTTTTGAAATTATCAAGGCAACATCATCTTTTCTTAAGATTCCGATGTCGCCATGCATGCTGTCAGCAGGATGTAAAAAAACAGAATATGTACCGGTTGAGTTAAAAGTAGCAACTATTTTTTGTGCTATAATTCCTGATTTTCCGATTCCGGTAACCACTATTTTGCCTTTGCATTTAAAAATTAAATCAACTGCATCATTGAAGTTTTTCAAAAATTCTTCATTCCTGAATCTTCGCTCCAGGTCAGCAATAGCGTTTTTCTCAATTGTTACAACGCGCTTACCATTGGCAATTACTTCTCTTTGTCCTTTTGATCTGCTCATTAATTCTGCAATAGCATTTAAAAATTTAGTTATAATAATTAATATACACTTTTTATTAAATAGCATTTTGAATGATTAAAAAGGGTGATGAGATTTTAGTTAAAGTCATTGAGCTTAGCTCGGAGGGAAAGGGAGTTTCAAAACTGGAGGATGGGTTTGTAATTTTCTCATCATCAACCTTACCGGGTGACGAAGCACTCGTTAGAATCTCGAAGAAAAAATCCAATTATGCCGAAGCAAATTTAATAGAACTAATAAACAAGTCACCGTCCCGGATTGATCCTCCATGCAAATATTTTGGAATTTGCGGCGGTTGTAAAATTCAAAACTATGAATATGACAGCCAGATAAAGTTTAAGACAAATGTAGTTAAGAATGCATTCGAAAGAATCGGGGGTTTTAAGAATTTATTCATCCCTGAGGCAATCAAAAGCGATGAAGTGTTTTTTTATAGAAACAAAATGGAATTTTCTTTTTCCGATGATGAATGGATGTTTAACCCTCCTCTCATAGAAAGTTATTCCCCTGAACAACAAGAGCTGCATAAAGAACACTTTGCTTTAGGACTTCATGTTCCGGGATTTCATTCAAAAATAATAAATATCCAAAAATGTTTTCTTCAATCGGAAGCCTCAAATGGGATCTTAAATTTTACAAGGGAGTTTTTCAAATCCAGGAACATATCTGTTTATTCTACAAAAACCCAGACAGGTTTTTTGAGATTTCTTATTATACGGCAAAGTAAAAATACCAATGATATGATGATTAATATCATAACTTTTGATTACAATAAGGAATTAATTGAAGAATATTCCAGACTATTAAGAAATAAATTTTCCCGAATAACCACAATAATAAATTCATTATCTCAAAAAAAGGCTCAGATTGCAGTGGGAGAAAGTGAATACATACTATTTGGAAAAGGAGCTATTGCAGAAAAACTGAAAACAAATTACGGTAGTACATTTGAATTCAATATTTCACCGCAATCTTTTTTCCAAACTAATACTCTTCAGGCGGAAAAAATTTTTAATATTTTAATCAACTTTGGAAATTTCAATAAAAGTGATAATGTGCTTGATTTATATTGCGGTACAGGATCCATATCAATTTTCATTTCGGGACTGATAAAAAAAGTGACCGGCGTAGAGTTGTCCGCAGATTCAGTGGCAGATGCAAGCTCAAATGCATCACTGAATAAAATTGAAAACGCCAATTTTGTTTGTTCTGATATAAAAGATTTTTTAGAAGGATTTAATAAATTGAAGGATTTTAACAAACTGATTTTAGATCCTCCAAGAGCCGGGCTTCATCCTAAAATTTGTGATATTCTTTCCACAGCAACATTTGAAAAAATTATTTATATCAGCTGTAACCCGCATTCCCAGGCGAGGGATTTGCAGATAATCTGCAGCAAAGGAGAATATATAATTGAAAATATCCAACCGGTAGATATGTTTCCCCATACCTATCATGTTGAAAATATTGTAAGCCTGTTAAAATGGCGGAAGTAGAGAAGAATATGTTATCTTACAATTAAATATTTTTATTTAATGATTAATGTCTTTTCTTCTCTTTTTTTGAAAATTTATTTTACATTACAAATCTCATTGATCTTTACTAATTTTATTAATGAACGATCAATTTAAAATGCATCCTAAAATCCAAAGAAGATTTCGTGAGAGGATTGTAAAAGCTTTTTTATTAGGGGTTTCAATTTTTATTATTTCAATATCCATTGGAATTTTCGGATATCATTATATTGCAGGCCTGGGTTGGATTGATGCATTTTTGAATGCGTCCATGATTCTTGGAGGTATGGGTCCCGTCGCGGAGTTAACCACTAACTTTGCTAAAATTTTTGCCGGCTGTTATGCCTTATTTAGCGGGGTAGCTTTTATTTCAAGTATGGCAATTTTTCTAACTCCTGTTATACATTGGTTTCTTCACAAGTTTCACATAAATGTAAACGATGAAGAAGAGAACTAAATCAGATTTAAAATTTGAGCAAAATTATTAATGTCCGAGAAAAAATCAGTAATCATAATTGATGACGAAGCAAATTTCCGGAATTTACTTTCCAGGATCTTGTCATTAGAAGGTTATACAGTGAATTCATTCAAATCTGCTAATGATGGCATAGAGGAAATCAAAAGAGCTTTTTACTCGGTTGCTATTATTGATGTAGTTCTTCCTGACATGAACGGAGTGCAGCTTACAAAGACAATAAAGGAAAAATCTCCGGATACGGAAATAATTGTAATGACAGCCTATGCAACTATTCCCGATGGGGTTGAAGCGATGCGTAATGGCGCCTATGATTATATTGAAAAAGGAAAAAATGATGATGAAATAATTTTTAAAGTTAATCAAGCAACCGAAAAGACTGCTCTAAAAAGCAAAGTTAAGCAACTCCAGAATAAAGTTGAAAAAAATTTTAGTTTTTCATCTATTACCGGCAAATCTAAAATTATTTCACAGGCTATTGAACTGGCAAAAAAAGTGGCAGACACTAACTCAGTAGTCCTGCTGCTCGGTGAAACAGGTACAGGAAAAGAACTATTTGCTCAGGCAATTCACGAAGCAAGCAGCAGAAAAAACAAACCATTCCTTGCAATAAATTGCAGCGCTATTCCAAAAGATTTACAGGAGTCAGAATTTTTTGGTTATCTTAAAGGGGCCTTCACAGGAGCCATAAAAGACAAAAAAGGATATTTCGAAGCTACAAATGGAGGAACGATTTTTCTGGACGAAATCGGGGATATGAGCATTGACACTCAGTCAAAGCTCTTAAGAGTATTAGAAACAAATTCGTTTACAAAGATCGGAGCTACTGATATTACAAATGTTGATGTAAGAATTATATCCGCAACGAATAAAGATCTTAAATCTGAAATTGAGAAGGGCAGTTTCAAGAATGATTTATTTTACAGACTCAATACTTTCTCCATACATCTGCCAGCCTTAAGGGAAAGAAAAGATGATATTGAATTGATCATTTATAACCTTGTCAGTAATTATAATTATAAGCTTGGTAAACATATATCAGCATCTAATAAAAATTTTATTTCAGTTTTAAAGGGATATTCATTCCCGGGAAATATTCGACAGCTTAAGAATATAATTGAACGTGCTATCATTCTATGTACAGGAGACGAATTAACTCCCGAAGATCTTCCTGATGAAATTTTCGAAGTTACATCCACTGATGACATTCATGAAACATCCTTAAAGGAAATTGAGAAACAGCATATTCTGAAAATCTATTCTGAAAATAACCGCAACAAAACCCTTACTGCCGAGAAACTAGGCGTTGGCTCTGTTACATTGTATCGCAAGCTTAAGGAATACGGTGTAGAGTAATCACATCATTTTGAAATTTTTTTTCATTTTGAAATAATATTAGTTTATAAAAGTGCAGTTAAAGAAACATAACTGACCTTTTAATATGGCATACTTGCTGCCAATAGTACTTGTTACTAAGTAAACTAATTATAAAATGAAAAACTTATCTGCAATATTAACACTTTCAACTACCGTTCTGCTTGTTCCTATCGGAATATTAATTTCAAAAGTATTTATCCAGCCGTGCGATAAAAAAGCATATTCTGAAAACAAAGAAATTCATATAGATTTTGATAACAGTCTGAGAAATTTTCATCCAAATAAAGGGGAATAAAATTTCAAATTAAAACAATAATAAATGGATATTACAACTTTATTATTATACATAATGATTTTACTGGGAGGGGTTATCTTCTGGTTATTTTTTAAACTCACTGATTTATTCGAAAACATATAAACTCAAAATGACAATCTTATTCATTATCTGTATAGCTCTTTTTATATACTTGAGTTATACATTAATTAAACCGGAAAAATTCTAAACGAAATGAACACAGAAATTACAGGAATAATTGTAATACTTATTGTTTTATTCGCAATTGCAGTTCCTTTGGGGAAATATATATCAAAGATATTTAAAGGTGAAAAGACATTCACAGATTTCCTGTCACCTATAGAAAATTTTATTTTCCGAATTGCCGGAATAGATCCTGCAAAAGAAATGGATTGGAAGGAAAATATGAAAGCAATGCTGACAATAAACTTTATTTGGTTTTTGCTTGCAGTACTTATCCTTTCTCTCCAGAATATTCTTTTCTGGAATCCGGATAAAATCCCTGCAATGGAACCAACCCAGGCCTTTAATACTTCCGTAAGCTTTATGACAAATACCAACCTTCAGCATTATTCCGGAGAAACGGGAGCATCATATTTTTCTCAGCTTATTGTTTTTTGTTTTTTGCAATTTGTATCGGCAAGTACAGGGATCGCTGTTGTTGCATTATTATTCAAAGGACTTGCAAACAGATCAGGAAGCAGCTTAGGAAACTTTTATAACCTGATGTTAAAATCCTGTACGAGGATTCTATTGCCGTTGGCAATTTTAGTTTCGGTTATATTATTGATTAATGGAACAGCTATGACTTTCGAAGGCGCTCAGCAAGTCATTACGTTGCAGGGTGATACAGTCAATGTAACCAGAGGACCGGTTGCGCCGATGGTTGCCATAAAGCAGATCGGAACAAACGGCGGCGGATTTTTCGGACCCAACTCGGCACATCCTTTTGAGAATCCAAATTTTATCACAAATATTTTTGAAATAATCTGTATCATTTTAATTCCGATAGCTATGGTATTTGCATTCGGATATTACCTAAATAGAAAGAAACTTTCATACATAATTTTTGGAGTCATGCTGACGGGCTATATATGTCTCCTGATTCCATCCATATATTTTGAAATGAATGGGAATCCGGAAATTGAAAAAATGGGTATCACTCAACCTCTTGGCAATATGGAAGGAAAGGAAGTACGGTTTGGGTCCGGGAGTTCCGCACTTTGGGGAGTTTCAACCACTGTAACATCAAACGGCTCGGTAAACTCTATGCATGATAGTCATACACCTCTATCAGGAATGATGCAAATGCTTGGAATGCAGCTGAATGCTTTTTTCGGAGGAGTCGGAGTCGGATTTATCAATATGTTTGTGTTTATAGTGCTTGCGGTTTTTATCTCGGGCTTGATGGTGGGAAGAACCCCGGAATTTCTGGGGAAAAAACTTGAAGCAAAAGAAGTTAAGATTGCTATCATAGTCGCATTGATGCACCCGCTTCTAATATTGGGAGGAACAGCATTGGCCTCTCATATTTGGGTCACAACAACTAATCCGGGGGATATTCTTAAATGGCTGAATAATCCTACTTATCATGGATTTTCCGAAATGTTTTATGAATTTTCATCTTCTGCTGCAAACAACGGTTCCGGTTTTGAAGGACTGGGTGACACTCCTTCTGCTTTCTGGAATATAAGCACAGGCGTCGTCATGCTTTTCGGAAGATTTATTCCAATAATAGGACCGATAGCGATTGCCGGTTTCCTATCCCGAAAAAAATATATTCCTGAATCGGCAGGATCATTGAAGATCGATTCTGTGATATTTGGAGTGGTATTATTTTCTGTTATTGTAATACTCGGAGCATTACTGTTTTTTCCGGGTTTAGCATTGGGTCCGATCTCAGAATATTTTTCAATAGGTAAATAAAAATTTATGTCCGGTAGTTTCCGAAGAAATTTCTCCGGATATTTCAGGCGATAATAAAACTAAAAATGAATAAAAGAACAGAGAATAAATTATTTCAGAAAGAACTTTTACTTGTAGCTTTAAAAGATTCTTTTATTAAGCTGAATCCAAAAGTTATGGTAAAAAACCCTGTGATGTTTACAGTAGAGGTAGGAACAATAGTAATGGTAATATTAACAATTATGCTGGTATTCAACCCCGATAGCGTTCAGGGAAGTGTAGGTTATAATTTTCTTATTACTTTAATTCTATTCATCACAGTATTATTTGCAAACTTTGCAGAAGCAATCGCGGAAGCAAGAGGGAAAGCTCAGGCAGATTCCCTGAGAAAAACCAGGCAGGATACTCCGGCTAACTTGTTGATCAATGGGGGGACAATTAAAAAAATAATGTCATCCGAATTAAAGAAGGGTGATATAATATTGGTCAGCGAAGGTGAAATCATTCCTTCAGACGGAGAAATAATAGAGGGCATTGCTACAATTGATGAATCTGCTATTACGGGAGAATCAGCTCCCGTCATCCGGGAAGCAGGAGGAGACAGATCAGGAGTTACAGGCGGAACAAAAGTTTTGACAGACCAGATCAAGATATTAATATCAATTGAGAAAGGGGAATCATTTCTTGATAAAATGATAATGCTTGTTGAAGGAGCGTCGAGACAAAAATCACCGAATGAAATTGCGCTGATAATTTTACTATCGGGTCTGACGATAATGTTCTTGATTGTAACTGTGGCGCTCGAACCATTTGGCAGATACGCCAATACGCCGATAGCTATAGCGTCACTAGTTGCGTTATTTGTATGCCTCATCCCGACAACAATCGGTGGGCTTCTTTCTGCAATAGGTATAGCCGGCATGGACAGAGCTCTAAGAGCAAACGTGATTTCAAAATCCGGAAAAGCTGTTGAAACTGCCGGAGACATTGACACATTGTTGCTTGATAAAACAGGAACAATTACTATTGGAAATAGAAAAGCTACTCACTTCTTTAATGTTAATGGAATGGACGATAAAGCATTTATTAAATACTGTGCGCTCAGTTCACTGGCAGATGAAACTCCCGAAGGGAAATCCATAGTTGAGCTTGCAAAAAAATCAGGAGTCGATATAAACACCCAGGAACATAAAAACGATCAATTTTTTAAGTTCACTGCCCAGACGAGAATGAGCGGGATAGATCTGAAAGACGGAACAGAAGTGAGAAAGGGCGCCTTCGATGTTATAAGGAATTTAATTATTGAAAACAAACACACAGTTCCCGAAAAAATGAATTCCATTGTTACAAAAATTGCAGGAGATGGAGGAACGCCTCTGGCTGTTACAGTGAATGGAAAAGCAGCCGGTGTAATTCAACTCGAAGACATTATCAAAACAGGTATACAGGAAAGATTTCAGAGGTTAAGAAAGATGGGTGTAAAGACAGTTATGGTAACGGGCGATAATCCATTGACAGCAAAGTTCATAGCAAACCTCGCAGGTGTGGACGATTATATAGCTGAGGCAAAGCCCGAAGATAAAATGAATTATATTATAGAAGAGCAGAAGTCGGGTAAGCTTGTGGCAATGATGGGTGACGGAACTAATGATGCACCTGCTCTTGCTCAGGCTGATGTTGGTGTTTCCATGAATTCCGGAACTCAGGCTGCGAAGGAAGCGGGTAATATGGTTGATCTTGACAATGATCCGACAAAGTTAATTGAAATTGTTGAAATCGGGAAGCAGTTATTAATTACCCGTGGAGCGATTACTACATTTTCGATTGCAAATGACGTTGCAAAATACTTTGCAATAGTACCTGCACTATTCATTGCTTCAATTCCTCAGCTTCAGGCTTTGAACATTATGAATTTGACAAGTCCTCAATCAGCAATTTTATCGGCAGTAATTTTTAATGCTATTATAATACCAATGCTGATACCTCTTGCGTTAAGAGGAGTTGTATATAAACCAATCGGTGCGGAAAAATTACTGACAAGAAATCTGTTGATATATGGGCTGGGAGGGATCATCGTACCCTTTGCCGGGATAAAAATAATTGATGTTGTATTAACTCTTTTAAGAGTTGTTTAAAATAACTGAATTTTTTGCTTAACCGTTTTAACGGTTCAGCTTTAAGCCGATGATTGAAGTCATCTGAATAAATCAAAAAACAAAATGCTAAAATACTTAAAACAATCCATTATACTTTCGTTTCTTACCATTTTATTATTTGGAGTAGTTTACCCGCTATTCATATTTGCAATCGGCAAACTTGGACCGGATAAATCGCTCGGGTCACCTATTTACAAAAATGAACAAATAATTGGCTTTCAAAATATAGGACAGAGTTTCACGGATGACAGATATTTTAATGGAAGGCCATCAGCAGTGGGATATAACGCCGCCGCTACGGGAGGCTCAAATAAAGCAACAACAAACCCCGATTATCTTAATTACGTTCAGGCAAGAATTGATACATTCCTTGTTCACAACCCGGGAGTTGATAAAAAAGATATTCCTTCAGATCTGGTTACAGCTTCAGGGAGCGGAATTGATCCGGACATATCTATTCAGGGAGCTTACATACAGATTCCAAGAATTTCAAACGTGAGAAACATTTCCGAAAGTAAACTGAAAGAACTAATTGATCAAAATACAAATAAAAAGTTATTAGGTTTTCTTGGAATAGAAAAAGTAAATGTGTTAAAACTTAACCTGGCTTTAGATCAAATAAAATAATAAATACATTGATCGCAAACTTAAAATTATTTCACCGAATTCAATTAAAAGGGATTTTTTTTTAAAACAACAATGAATTCTAAAGAGAAAAATAATACTTCTAACGATAAATTTTCAAAGGCAGACAAAAAAACCAAAGAGAGAATTGAAAATTTCATTATTATGCTACCTGTGCTTGCAGTAGCGCTAGGCATAATCGTAATGATGATTATTTACAGTATCTTTTATTAACATTTCACGCTTAAAAAACGATACTAAAAATCAATATATAAATAAAACAACTAACCATGAAAAAGAAGTACCCGTTAAATGTTCTGCAACTTGTAATAATATTATTATCCTTCACTGCTAAGAATTATATCAATGCACAATCTGAATCAAAATTCAAAGTTTCAGGTTATGTGGATACTTATTATGCGTATGATAATGATAAGAACCAAAGTCAACTCCGTCAATTTTCTGCTATAGCCCCGATCAGAGATGAATTCCGGATTAATCTTGCTCAGCTAACAGGAAGATACTCATCAGATAAAGTCAGAGGGGCTCTTACATTACAATTCGGCGATATTCCAAAATATAATTGGCCTCAATCACCCAACGACTATCTTCAATATATACAGGAAGCAAACGGTGGATTCAGACCTGCAAAAAATCTGTGGGTTGATTTTGGATACTTTCTCACTCATATAGGAGCAGAAGGTATAATTCCGAAATATAATTTTTTGAGCTCTATGACACTATGCTGCTTTTACGAACCATTTTATCAGAGCGGGATTAGAGTATCGTATGATTTTTCAGACAAATTTTATGGTACTCTCTATTTTTTAAACGGGTATAATGTTTTAGCTGACAATAATAAAAATAAATCTGCCGGGATTCAATTAGGAATTAAGCCGAATTCTAAACTTGAAATAATCTATAATAACATAATTGGAAATGAACAGCCAACCGGAAGTATTGGCAAAACAAGAATTTTGAATAATCTTGTGCTGAAATATTCGGTAACAAGTAAGCTTGATTTACTATTAGGAGCAGATTTTGTCATACAGGAAAAGTCAAAGTTAAAAGACAGCTTGAGTTCGGCAAACCTTTTCTCGGGATTACTTACTCTGAGATATAAAATAACACCGAAAATTTTTATAATGGGCAGAGGAGAATTTTATCACGATGAGAATGGAATATTATCGGGCACTTATACAAATAAAAATGGTGAAACCAAGGGCCTGACGGCCAGCGGGTTTACTTTTGGATTAGAACTCAGACCAATAGACAATGGCTATATCCGTGTTGACTCGAGGTATTTAAAGACCGGGAATAATCTTAAATTATTTTCTGATGATAACACAAAAAAAGATTCAAGAACCGAAATTATATTAACAACGGGAGTTGAGTTTTGATTTGATAACAAGAGGTTTTAGGAATTATTATTTTAATTGCTCATCACTATCTTATAGTGAATAAGCAACCTTTTTATGAATGAAAACCAAAATGTGAATCCGGAAGCGGAAAAATTCCTGGAGCTTATTAAAAAATCAAGAAGAGGTAATTTTAAAATTTATATAGGTCTTGCTGCCGGAGTCGGAAAATCTTACAGGATGCTTATAGAAGCCCATGAATTGTTAAAAAATAATATTAATGTTCTTGTGGGTTATATTGAAACTCACAAAAGAAAAGAAACTGAAAAACTTCTTGAAGGTCTTCTGCTTATTCCAAGAAAAATAGTTTATTACAAAGGCAAAGAGCTGGAAGAATTTGACCTTGTTAAAGCAATAAATCTCAGGCCTGAAGTTATCATAGTGGATGAGCTCGCGCACACAAATGCTCCGGGAAGCGCTCATCAAAAGCGCTGGCAGGATATTGAGGAACTCTTATACAACGGTATAAATGTTATAAGCGCACTTAACATACAGCATATAGAAAGCCTGAACCCGGTTGTTCGCGAGATAACCGGTTTAGAAGTGAAAGAAACTGTGCCGGATACAATTATAGCTCTGGCGGATGAAGTGGTTAACATTGATATAACTGCCGATGAACTGATTAACAGGCTCACAGCAGGTAAGATTTATAAAAAAGACAAAATAGAAACTGCTTTAAAGAATTTTTTTACGAAAGAGCATTTACTGCAGCTTCGTGAGCTTGCGTTAAGAGAAGTAGCAGATCAGGTTGGAAAAAAAATAGACTACGAAGTTCAGAAATCACAGCGGTATGAATCAGAAAGAATATTAGTATGCATAGGAAATGATTTTAAACAAAACGAAAAAATTATTCGGCAAAGCTTCAGAGTGGCTGACAGAACTGATTCTCAGTGGTTTTTGCTTTATGTAGAAACGCCGGCTGACCCTTTTGAAAATCTGGACCTTGTACTGCAAAGGCACCTTATCAACAATTTTAAAATGGCAACGGAGCTGGGAGGTAATTCAAAAAAAATCAAAGCGGACAATATTATTAAAGGAATAGTAGACTATTCATCTGAGAAAGAAATAACTAAAATAATAATAGGCAGGCCGGATGAAAAATTTTCAATGAAGAAAATGTTCCGCGGAAATATCGTGAACAAATTAATTGATGCATTGAAAGATACTGATTGCGACCTGGAGATTATAACTTGAGAATATGAAACTAAAAACCCTTATACTCTGGGGATATATTTTAATGGCAGTAATCATCGTTTCTTTGAGCGCATTTAGCATATATTTTATCGAACGGCTAAATCGTACATCCGAAAAAATTCTGGAAGACAATTATGTAAGCATTGAATTTGCCAATAGATTAATAGACAATCTTGATATTATAGATAATTCACAGGCAATTATTTTTTCAAAAATTCAAACCGACAAATCATTGTCTCAAAAAGAATATACCGTTGCAAAAAATGAATTCCAGAATTATCTTAAAAGTTGTGAAAATAATATTTCAGAATCAGGGGAAAAAGAGCTTTTGAAAAAATTAAGAGTGGAATTTGAAATATATATATTAAATGCTGAAAAAACAGATACATCAATTTCAGAGTTCAAGTATTATGATGAATTAATCCCTCAATATAGAAAAGTAAAGTCTCTTTGTTATGAATTATTAAGGATAAACGAGAAAGCTATGCTGGCAAAAAACGAGGATTCCAAATTAGTTTCAAAAAGTACTGAATTGTATATGTTAATAGTTGCAGGAGTTTCTATTTTATTTGTCATCATAATTATTCTAAAGGCTCATGGAATAATAACGCAGCCAATACTGGAGCTGACAGAAAAGGTCAAAGCTATTTCAGAGAAGAAATATTCAGAAAGAATTAATATAAAATCGAAGAATGAGATAGGCATTCTTGCAAACTCTTTTAATAAAATGGCGGAGAAACTGAGTGAATTTGAAAAGTCCAGTATAGAAAGGCTTATCAGTGAAAAGAAAAGAGCAGAAGCAATTGTTGAAAATATGCGTGATGCAATAATAGTGACGGATGAGAATAATGAAGTTATACTTATTAACAATGTAGGATCCGAACTGCTTGGAATTCAGCAGGCAAAAATTATAGGAAAAAATATAAATGAATTATCTCATACTAATAATCTCTTAAATAATATATGGGAAGGGAAGAAAGAGTCAAAGGATTCAGCAGCTGATAAGGACAATTATTTAAGAATAATATTTAAAGATAAGGAAGAGTTTTTTTTGAAAGATTATACCGATGTCCTCGATGCAAATAGTAAAATAATAGGAGGAATAGTTGTCTTAAAGAATGTTACCGGATTCAAGGAACTTGATGAGATCAAGAACGGATTTATTGCGACGGTTTCTCACGAACTTAAAACCCCGCTTGCAGCAATAAATATGAGCCTTAGACTAATGCTGGATTCAAGAATAGGGAATTTAAATGGTGAACAAAAGAAGTTAACAGATTCCATGAAAGAAGAAGTGAAGCGTTTATTAAAAATGGTTAATGAATTGCTGAATCTTTCTAAAATTGAGTCCGGAGGAGAAATATACAAGTATCAGGATATTTCGGTAGATGAGCTTATAGATGCAGCAGTAACTCCAATGATCATGATGTTTGAACAAAAGAATATCATGCTCGATTTAAATGTGCAAGAAGGGCTGCCAAAGCTTAAATTAGATGTGAATAAGATTGCGTGGGTAATTATTAATTTATTGAACAATGCCGTGAGGTATACTAATACAGGCGGTAAAATAAAAATTTATGTGAATACACAAGGTAGGTTTGTTAAATTTTCTATTAAAGACAGCGGAGAAGGAATAAAGCCGGAATACATCGATAAAATTTTTCAAAAATTTGTTCAGGTTAACAGTTTTAATCTGGAAAGCCAATATAAAGGAATAGGGCTTGGTTTAGCAATTGCGAAAGAATTTATAGAAGCTCATAAAGGCAAGATTTGGGTATCAAGCGAATATGGGAAAGGGAGTGAATTTGTTTTTACACTACCGGTGGGATAGTATTGCATTGTGTAATGAGTATTGTGTTGGGTATTGTGTATAATCAGGAGTTTATCTGGTAAAGTGATAATTAGAGATAAACTCATTATATTCTTGTTGAAAAGTTTTTCTCTGATGATAGAGTTCCTGAGAATCTATATATTTACTTACAATATTCAAATGAGATTGACTTACTGATACTGCAAAATACTCATTGTTCCAGCCGAACTTTCCATTGAACTTCAAATTTCTATTAGCCCAGTGAGATGATTCTCCTCTCATAAATTGTCCGGATGTTCGATGCAGAATGAATAATATTTCTCTCTCAAACTTTTCCACTGAAAAATAAAAGCATCCTTAGTATCTTAGCTTTTAAAAACTAAAATTAGTATTTGGCAAAACTAAAACAAATTATCGCACTCGGCGGCGGAATGTTTTCTATGGAGCCTGACAACGGTTTGCTCGATAAATACCTTTTAAATCTCGTTCCGAAAGAAAAACCAAAAATATGCTTCCTGGGAACTGCCAGCAATGATGGAAAAGAATACCGGGATATGTTTTATAATTTCTTTAATAAACATTCATGTGAGCCGACACATCTTTCGTTATTAAACCCGCCTGAAAATATTGAAGCATTTATTTTAGATAAAGATATTATTCACGTTGGAGGGGGAAATACTAAGCTTATTATGGAGAGCTGGAAAAAATCCGGAGTGGATAAAATAATGAGAAAAGCATGGGAAGACGGAGTTATACTTTCAGGGATGAGTGCAGGGGCGATATGCTGGTTTGAAGATGGAATATCTAATCCGTCACCGGGAAAGCTGACGAGGTTGCCCTGCCTCGGATTGCTTGATGGCAGCTTTTGCCCTCATTATGACGAGAGAACTGAATTAAGGGAAGCATTTCAAAAATTAATTTTGAACGGAACAATCGAAGAAGGATACGGGGTCGAAGATGGTGCAGCCATTCATTTTGCAGAAGGAAAGTCGATTCGTGTTATTTCTTCACGACCCGGAGTGACTGCATATCGTGTAAAAAAAATTCGCAATAAAATTTCAGAAGCTCCAATGGTGCCGCTATATCTTGGGAAAGATTCCGACCTTAATAAGAAAAAAGAGGAATCAGGGCAAATGGATATTTTAAGAACGGTAATATCTTTTGTTGAAAAGATAAATGAGCATGACATTGACGGACTTAGCGGATTGATGTCTGAAGATCATACATTTATTGATTCCATGGGAGTAATGATGCAGGGAAAAAAAGAAATGAAACTTGCCTGGAAAAGCTATTTCAATTGGTTTCCGGATTATGAAATTTCGGTTATGCATACTTTATTAACGAATGATTCGGTAGGCATGTTCGGGTTTGCAAAAGGCAGGTTTGATTCGGAAGTCTCCGGGAATGGAAAGTTTGAGATTCCTGCTGCATGGCGAGCGAAAGTTAAAGATAATCTCATAGCAGAATGGCAGGTCTTTGCAGATAATGAGGTTGTAAGAGAAATAATCAAAGAAAAAGGTGCTGAAGCCCAATTAAGGGAAAAACATACCTGGAAATTGCAACAAGAATCTAATAAATAATTTGGTCACCGGAGAAGAAAAGAAAAAATTTATAAGCTATTTGAAATTAAGCATTGAAGATGGCTCTTTTCAAAAAATTATACTTGGAAAGTACAGAGGAGGGGACAGTGAATTTCAGAATATATTTATTAACCTGCTTGAAACTAAAGATGGCGAAAAGCTTTCATTTAAGCTCAGATATAAGACCAAAGATATTATAAAGAATTATGATTTTGAGAAAGGCATAAACTTAATTGATGAAATTACAGGAAAAGATTTTTTCAGCGCGGCTCTTTTTACTACTTCTCAGGATTATAACCTGGACTATTCTAAAAAAAGAATTCCAAAACTTCATATAAAAAAACCTTCATTAATAACAAAAGAAATATTCCAGCACAATAAAGTTAAATCCAGATTCGTTAAGCCGGATGCTCTTTACTTTCATCTGCTCGGCATTACTACACCCGATGGAAAAATAAAATCTGATAAGTATGATAAGTTCAGACAAGTAGATAAATTCATCGAAATAATGGATTCACTATTTCAATCATCTGATCTTAAAAATAAAAATGAAATAAAAATACTTGATATGGGATCGGGCAAAAGTTATATGACATTTGCATTATATGACTATTTTACAAATACATTAAAAAAAAGTACTTTCATAAAAGGAATAGAACAGAGAACTGACCTGGTCGGGTTATCAAATGAAGTTGCCGGAAAATGCAGCTTTGCACACTTGCAGTTTTTAAATGAAAGTATTAATACTGTTAATGAATTAAGAGCAGATATCGTTGTGGCCCTGCATGCCTGCGATACTGCAACTGATGATGCTATTGAAAAAGCAATAAAATCTAGGGCTGTAATAATTATTCTTGCTCCATGCTGCCACAAATATGTCAGGAAAAAAATGAAAAGTCAGGAAGTGTTGGGAGAAATTTTTAAACATGGTATCCTTATGGAACGGCTTGCCATCTCTGTTACAGATGGTTTGAGAGCATTAGTGCTGGAGTATTTCGGATATGAAACAAAAGTATTTGAATTCATTTCCCAGGAACATACGGCAAAAAACACTATGATTACGGCTGTAAAGAGAAAACAGATTAATCTGGAAAAGCTGACAGAGATCAAAGCTATTAAAAAAGAATACCAGATGGAAGATTTTTATCTCGATAGGAAGCTGATTGAAATGGATTGTAAGAATTAATTTGGAAATTTATTAGTTATAAAAATTGCTGAATGTAATTCACGGGAATCTGGACTAATATCCCATTGTCAGCTTCCAAAATCTAAGATTTCTCTGCTCCCCAAGCCCAAGATTTCTCTGCTCCCCAAGCCCAAGATTTCTCTGCTTCCCAAGCCCAAGATTTCTCTGCTTCCCAAGCCCAAGATTTCTCTGCTTCCCAAGCCCAAGATTTCTCTGCTTCCCAAGCCCAAGATTTCTCTGCTTCCCAAGCCCCAGCTTGGGAAGTTAAATTCGTGCCAGATATAATTGTTATTAACGTAACCTTATTAAATGAAAACTAAAATTGATTCAAGGGATGCAATAAAGATCGTGCCTGTGTATCCACACAAAACCCCTCTCCCTCTTAAGAAATTGCCGGCTAAAAAGAAGAAAAAAGTTAGCGCAGGCGCCCGGCTTGCTTACAATGGAGGCTCACTTATTGCAAATGCTGAAGTATTCATTATATACTTTGGTAAAAAATGGAACAGCTCTCCTCAGCAAAGCATGATTCCAAAAATAAATAATTTTTTTACTTACGTTCTTAAGAGCCCGTTAATAGATCAGCTTTCTGAATATAATGTTCCCGCTTTCACAATTGGTCATGGAAAATTAACAGGCAGCATTGTAATTACTGCAGGAGCGCCATCGGTCAGCATTACAGATGCATCAATCAGGACTAAACTGAAAAGCTGGATTTCAACCAATTCAAAGTTTCCAAAACCCGGAAAAAACACTTTGTATTTTATTTATTTCGATAGCGGAATATCAGTTCATATGGGCGGCGGTCAATCCTGCACTTCATTTTGCGGCTATCATGAAAACATAGGCAGCAATATTTTCTATGCAGTTATGCCTTACCCTTCATGCTCCGGCTGCCTTTCTACTTTGTCAACTATAGATGCTCTGACAGGAACATCTTCACATGAACTATGCGAAGCTATTACGGATCCTGTTCCCGGTTCAGGATGGTATGACACTGCCAACGGTGAGATTGGAGATATATGTGCATGGAACTTCAAAACACTGGGCGGATATAAAGTGCAGCTCGAATGGAGTAACTTACATAATAAATGTATATAATTATTTCGTATTAATTATTTTTTGTTGTCTAATCCTGGCGTGCTCTATCTGACACGACTGATGCGCTATCTAAGTCCTACTAAACTGAGGAAAAACTATACACAATCTAAACCTCCCGCTCTATCCAACTCCGAAAAAAAAGAAGGGGGAAGCCTTATAGAGTTTATGTTAGATATATATCTTTTCTTAAAAACAATTGAACTAACATCATTTTTATTTCTGATTACTATTAGATAATTATATCTTAATGCCATAAACATAACCAGAAACTCCCCTCTCCTTTTTTTTGGAGTGTGTCTCAGAACATCTCTCCTTCCCAAGCCCTCGCTTGGGAAGGTCTAATTCTGTGCTAGTTTTACTTACAAAGCTGGGGCTTTGTAAGTAGTGGGTTAGTTTTGAGCCACACTCTTTTTGTAGAGGGGGAAGGAGGTGAGGTTCAAAGTCTAGCACAAATAATTAACAAATATTCTCTGCAAACCCATTTCAGACAAGCCTTTCTGCCTTTCTCTTTATTTTGTACTTTCAGAATCTAAGAAAAAACTCCTTTGACAAATAGAATTAAACTTCATAATTTTGTATACTTCAACTTTGAAATACAATCAAAACATTAAAGTTAAACATTTAACTCTGTTCCTTGAAATTGTCGCAAAAAAACGATTTTGTCATCCTGAACGAACCTGCCTCGCCCATCTCACATTTTCGATCTTCCCTTAAAAAACGGCAAGGCGGCCTGCCTCGCAAGCTCTGCAAGGCGGGCGGAGTGAAGTGAGGAATCCAATCAGTAATCCGCGATGATGAAAGAAGATAGTAAAATTCGCAGAAATGAATAATTTAAGAACAACTAAGAA
>JBBSDT010000013.1:0-20079 GCA_038240405.1 Ignavibacteria bacterium | reverse complement strand
AATAAATTAACAATAGAATTACCTGAAGATTTTATTGCAGAAGAAATAGAAATGATTATATTCCCCTATGAGAGCTATGAAGATAAAAATTTTTCAGAAAACGAAACTGAAAACTGGAGAAAATTTTCAGTAAATAATCTCGAACGGGCATATGAAGAAGATGAGCCGGATTACCGCGATGTCTCAGTGAAAGAATCTAATCCCAAGTATATAAAGTGAAAGAAGGCGACGTAGTAAAAGTGATTATAGGTCAGAATGATAAAGTAGTTAAAATTAGACTGGTATTGTTACTAAAAAAAATGCCACCATACGGAGATTGGCTGGTTTGTGGAATTTCAACCCAAGCTAAAACATGAGGTGAAGAATTTTGATTTGGTGATTTCAGAATTTGATGTAGAATTTAAAAGCACCGGGTTATTAAAAACAAGTTTAATTTGTTTAGGATTTTTAGCTGTAATTCCTGACAGAACAATTGAGGGAACTATTGGTTCTGTAAGCAAGAAAACTCACAAACAGTTAATTTCAAATCTGATAAATCATTTTCAAATACCTTCAACAGAAATTAAATGATTACCACACTGATTAGATTTGCGTCAATTGTTTTGAAAGGTAAATCAACATACTTTTCTGTTTCGGCGGCACAGTCCTCTTACAGCGCTTAAAAATTCTCACCTGGTTTCATACGGGTTTCTTTTCCTTGGTATTTTGTTATCAAATGTCTTCCCGGGGTTTGTTTTATTTTTTGAAGACTTTAATTCCGAAATAATAGAAAGTATAGAATTGTAAAAAAGCCCGTTCAATTTTACCTGCGATTCCTCGTTTGCCGGATTTTTAGAATATTGTTCATACTCTCTTCGCAATTTTTTTTCGATTTCCTGTAATGTTGGCATTATTTATTTTTAGTTTTAATATAAGTATGTGTGTTTCAAAAATTAATTACTTTCATTTTATCTGACCTTAAAGAAAAATGGCCATGATATATTTTATTTCGTAAGCTTATTGAATTCTTTTAAAAATCTTTTATTTGAAGTATAGTGAATGGTATTAAATCCGAGTGACTTTGCAGTTAAGATATTTTCCTTTTTGTCGTCAATAAAGAGTGATTCTTCCGGAATTAAATTGTTCTTCTCAACAAGATATTTGTAAATCTTCTTTCCTGGCTTAATAGCTCTGATCTTATAAGAAAGTATCCTCTTCTTAATGTTTTTTACATAAGGAAAATTATGATCAACAAAATTTATATGCGATGCATCTACATTGGACAATAAAAAAAGTTTGTAATGGGAATCGAGTAATTTATTTTCTAAAAAGTTTTTCATTGATGTATTTTCCCAGAATATATCGCAATATAAATAATGAAAGTCTGCATAGCTGATTCTCAGCCTAAATTTCTTTTTTAAGATTTTAAAAGTCTTTTTGATATCGAGGGTATTGCTTCCCATTTTCAGGTCCATCTTATTGTCAACAAAATATTTCTTAAACTTCCTTGCATTTACATTTTTTTCAAGTAATGCAACTCCGTCGAAAAAATAACAATAATCAAAACAAACCAGCGTATTTCCCAGATCAAAAATAATATTTCTTATCCCGGGACTGTTCAATCAATGTATTTAGTTTCAATAACATTTAAGTTATCGTCAAAGATATATTCTTTGGGCTTTCCGGTCGGAATTTCGGTTTGCAGTATTTTCTCCTCGCTCAGATTTTCAAGATACATTATTAAAGCTCTCAGGCTGTTACCGTGCGCTGAAATTAAAATATTTTTTCCCTTCTTAAGATCGGGCTCAATTTTTGAATGATAGTAAGGAAGAACCCTTGCTGCCGTATCTTTAAGACTCTCCCCTCCCGGAGGTGGAATATCATAGCTTCTCCGCCAAAGCTTAACCTGCTCATCACCGAATTTCTTCCTGCATTCATCTTTATTCAATCCCTGGAGATCTCCATACATCCTTTCATTTAAAGCTTTATCTTTTTCAACCGGTATATCAGACTCGCCGATTTTATCGAGAATTATATCAAGCGTTCTTTGCGCCCTTTTAAGATCTGAAGTAAATGCTTCATCAAATTTATAATTTTTTAATTTATCTCCGGCTCTTGCTGCCTCTTCTTCTCCCGCAGGAGAAAGATCAACATCAATCCATCCTGTAAAACGGTTTTGTTTATTCCAGTCAGACTGCCCGTGACGAACTATTACCAGCTTTGGCATAGGTTATTTTAAATTTAAAATCTTTCCAAAGTTAGTTTAATTATTTTATTCATACAATTAATTATTAAGTGTTGAACCATTTAAGCGGTCAAGCTCATGTTATCGGTTTAATAGTTATTGAGGTTTATAGAAAATCCGGGAAGTTTAGTGATTGGCTAAAAAGTTAATTCTCACTCTTCCACTTAATCGAACATCCCATAGAAGGTATTTGCTGAAAGTCAACTTCTTTCCCTTCCAGTAATAATTCTATTGTTCTTTGCAGGTCTTTTTGAACGACTTTAGTTTCATCTTTCCAGCTGTCATCAAGACGTCCCCTGTACCTTAGCTTTCTATCTTTGTCATATACGTAAATATCAGGCGTACAAACTGCATCATAGATTTTTGCTGTCTCCTGTGTTTCGTCAATCAAATAAGGAAAATTCATATTATATTTTCCGGCAAAGAGCTTCATATTTTCAAAAGAATCTTCCGGGTAGGTTTCAGAATCGTTAGGATTGATTCCGATAAGCTGAACATTATTATCAATATGTTTTTCCTGGAGTGAAACAAGCCTGTGCATCACTGCTTTTACATAAGGGCAATGGTTGCATTGGAAAATTATTACCAAAATATCTTTGTCATCAAAATCTTTTGGTGAATAATATTTATCATCTATCCCTTTAAGAGAAAATTCAGCTAAGTCGCTGCCGAGATTATCAATGTTATTGGAGACTGCCAATCTGCTTTTTTAAAGTTCTTCAAAATTTTCATCGTCTTCAACTTCCTCGTCCATTTCAGGATGATAATCTTCATACACGAAAGTTATGTGCTGCTTATTGTCAACTTCAATGAATTCCTTAAATATTTCTTCAGTGATGAACCTGTATTTTTCTTTATCGTCACACTCGCCGTGGGAATGTACTATTAGGTTATGTTCGTCAAGCGTTACTATCATTCTTTTTAATTCAGCTTTCAGTTTCTTCGGATCGAGTTTTTTTATCTCTGTAAATTTAGGCTTGCCTATCTTTTTATAGACACTGATCATCTTCCCCTTCGCATGGCCTTTTTTAAATTCTTCAACGTTGTGAATAAACTCTTCATCGTCCTCTTCATCAAGCTCTCCAGGCATTTCTTCTTCGAGCATTTCCTCTATTTCCCGTTCATTTTTTAAAACAGGAGCCTCGTCCTTATCGGCATGTTTCTTCTTTACGCTGTTTTCTTTGACGGATTTATTTTGTGTTTTCTTACTCTGCATAATATCTGTAAGTATCTCTTAGATATGGGATAAAGTTTTTTTGATAATTGATTTAGTACAAATTATAAGAATAATTCAAATAGTCAATTATATTTTTTTTATAAATTACGAATATACTTACTAATAAAATTTCAAATAACAAGAGCAATAAAAAAGTTTATATTTATTTAATATAAATAAAATAAATAAATACCAGTGGAGATATAAATATCAAACTGTCAAACCTGTCAAGAATTCCGCCGTGTCCGGGTATTAAATCAGATGAATCTTTTGTTAGACAATACCTTTTGATTAAAGATTCAAACAAATCTCCAATTTGGGAAAAAATTCCTGTAATAATTCCAAGCACAAGAGCATCTCTTAAAATAAATTGTTCCGGAAAAATATAATGTATGACTAAAGAAATTATTACGGTAAATACAAATCCCGAAAAAGCGCCTTCCCATGTTTTATTTGGGCTGATCAACGAAAGGCGGCGTTTCCCGTATAGCCTGCCGGAAAAATATGCAACAGTATCGCATGACCAGATGAGAATAAATATGCAAATCACAATATTAAATGCTGTTTGCCTTACAAGTATGTTCAGCATTATGAATGGAATTGTTATATAAATTATTCCGAATATAGCAAGAACAGGATTTAAAGGATTTGATTTATCTCTTCGAAAAATTTCTGAACTCATTGCTAAAATAATTACCAGAAAAAAAGCAGTGAAAATATTTTTTTCTGAAAAGTAAGCGCAGATCAGTAATGCTGTCGAAAAAATTACTGCTGTATATTTAAGCGGAGCCAGGCTCTTCTTTTCAAACATTGACCAAAATTCAAGTAATGCCAGCGTGGAGATTATTATTGAAAATATCAGAAAATAAATTCCACCGGAATATGATACAAAAAGAATTAATGGAATGCCGATGACTCCCACCAGAATTCTTTTTAACAGATTACTCATTCTTAGGCTGGGGTAAAGTTGTTTGTGTATCTTTTACAACGGAATACTTTTTTATCATCAGGACAATACCAATAAATATGGCCAGGGAAATTATTCCAAGTAAAGTAAAATGTATCAGTTCACCCGAAGTCATCTTTGCAGGAGTAGTGGATTCAAAAGAATCTGTTCCGTAAATATATATTGCAAGAGCAGAAATAAAATTATTTATGAAGTGGCATGTGACAGATGTATATATGCTTCCGCTGTGATATACTATAAAGGTCAGGTATATTCCCAGCACCGTTAGAGGGATGAGATTGAATGGATGAAAGTGAAATAAAGCAAACAGCAATCCGGTGAAGAAAATAGACTTTGAGACAGAAATTATCTTTTCGAAATTTTTAAAAACAAGACCTCTGAACAGAAATTCCTCGCATATAGCGGGAGTGATGGCAATGACTAATATAATCAGAAAAAACCCCGGAAGTGACTTAGCTTCCACGAGTCTTGCAGTTGATGATTCAAGAACATCAAATAATTCTTTCATCTGGTTAATAAATTCTTTTCCAAATGGCAGCGAGAAAATTAGTTCGTTTTGATAATATAAATATGCCTGCAGGAATGGCTGTATAACAAGGATTCCTATTATTGCCAGTGCAAAGACAGGTATCTTGGGTTTTTTCAACTTAAAAGTCTCCTTGATATTGCCATCCTGCAGCATGACGAGCATTACGGCAGGAAAAAGAATAAACATAAATTGTGCAAACGTCAGAATCAGTCTTGTCATATTTAAATTCTCTTCCTTAATTTCCATATCAGCCCCTAGCAGAAAATAAGAAATTGTACCCCCGACTATCTGATATAAAAAGAAAACCACAAAAAGAGAAAGAAAAATAAACGCAACCGGAGAAAGGTTTGCAAGAGGTCCTTTCTTGCGCCCCAAATTGTTTCGCGGCATATTAAAATTATTTTCGTCCAATCTGAAATTCTAAAATTAACGGGTTAAGTATTTTTGTAATATCATTAAAATAGAATTTTATTTAAAGAGTATTGTGGTTAACGCCGGACGAATGAAAAAACATCGCACTTTGCCATCCCGCAATCTTTAGGCGGGCGGAGATCCAAACAATCACAAACCACACAATTGATTTTCCAATCTCGTTGTTTCCGACGGGTCTCACGCTTCATCTGACCCGGCGGATTATATTATCATCACACAATTAAAAAATCACCGTTAACACAATTGATTTTCCAATCTTATCGTCGTTTCTGCCGGGTCTCACGCTTCATCTGAACCGGGCGGATTACATCATCATCGCACAATTAAAAAATCACCGTTAACACAATTGATTTTCCAATCGAATAAAATTATTTTGTTCTATAAATGAATCAAATCGAGCAACCACAATTCAATGAGCATGATCCGGAACGATATGTTGAACAAAAAAGCGAAGAGTTAAAGAGCCGGTCCGGTATCTGGGTTAACATCATTCTTTTCATAATAACCTTCTTCTCTACTACGATTGCAGGCGTATATTGGTTAAATAAAGATCCATACCAGCTTAATAATTTTTCCTACGGACTTACATATTCGATTTTAATTCTACTGGTAATTTCCACGCATGAGTTCGGACATTATTTTGCTGCAAAAATACACAAAGTACCCGTTACACTTCCATATTATATTCCGTTTCCTTTTCTTTTTTTAAATCCTTTTGGAACAATGGGAGCAGTTATAAGAATGAAGGCAAGATATTACAGCCGTGCAGCTTTACTTGACATTGGAGCTGCCGGGCCGATAGCCGGCTGGATTACTTCCGTCATTATTTTAATTATCGGTTTCACAAATCTGCCGCCCGTTAACTATCTGTATAGCATACATCCCGAATATGCAACCAACGGAATCTCTCTTAATGGTTTAGCTTTTGGTTATAATATACTTTTTCTTTTATTCGAAAAAATTTTAACTTCATCCCCTCATGTTTTTATGCCTCCTATGAATGAGGTGTATCATTATCCCTTTCTATGTGTAGGGTGGTTTGGTCTTCTCATTACTTCTCTGAACATGCTGCCCGTCGGTCAGCTTGATGGCGGTCATATATCTTATGCAATGTTCGGAAATAAGCACAAATATGTAGCTTATATAGTTTTTGGTTTGTTGGTTATATTCGGATTGCTTGGGTTGCTCCCGTTGCTCAATTACAATACAAATATCGGCTCTATTAACTGGCTCGTCTGGGCAGTTTTAATATTTTTTGTAATTAAAATTAAGCATCCCCAGACCTACTCTGAAGCTGAACCGCCTTTAAATTCAAACAGAATGCTTGTTGGCTGGTTTACATATATTATTTTTATTGTTTCCTTTTGTCCGGTTCCGGTTTATGAAGTTTAAAATTTGTATTGAAAAATAAATCAGCTCTCGTAGTAATATTCCTTACAATTTTCATTGACCTGCTTGGATTTGGAATAATAATTCCTCTGCTTCCGTCCTTCTCCGTGAGCGAGCTTCATATCAGTGAGTCAATGATCGGTTTAATTGCAGGAATATTTTCTTTAATGCAGTTTCTGTTCACTCCTGTCTGGGGCTCATTATCTGACAGGTATGGCAGAAAGCCCATACTTGTCATGAGCTTAATCGGAAGTGTAATATCTTATCTTTTACTCTCAATGGTTTTTTCGGGATTTATTCTTTCCACAGTATTGCTTCTTGTTGCACGAGCTTTTGCCGGTGTCTTTTCTGCAAATATATCTGCGGCTCAGGCGGTGATATCGGATATTACAACGCCCGAAGAAAGAACAAAAGGAATCGGATTGATAAGTGCAGCATTCGCACTTGGCTTTGTATTCGGACCTGCAATAGGAGGCATTCTATCGCAGCATTTCGGATATGGCTTTCCCGTATTCATTTCGGCTTGCCTGTCGTTCATAGCTGCAATGTTATGCATATTTATATTTAAAGAAACTCTTTCAAAAGAAATTCAGCTGGGGAACAGGGAAAATAAGCGGAGTTCTAATCCTTTAAACTTAAGATTAATATCAGGCATTTTAAAAAATAAAGCAATCGGAAAGTATATTATTATCTTCTTCGTAGTTGTGTTTGCATTTTCAAATATATTCGGGACTATACAACTTTTTGCAGAGAGAAAAGAAGGTATGAATTTAAATCAGGCAGAGGTTGGATATATCTTTTCGTTTATGGGAATAGCGAGCGCTCTCGTGCAAATATTTTTTCTAAAATTCATTCAGAGGATATTCGGAGAAAATAAAACACTTGTTTTGGGATGCTTCCTTGCAATTTTCGGATTAGGTTTTATCGGATTCTCAACTACTATTGTTTTCTTATTATTTCTGATATTTCTGCTTGCGGTTGGAAACGGATTGAGTAATACTGTCGCGATTAGTCTTCTTTCTCAAAACACAAACCCGCAGGAACAGGGAGCAGTGCTCGGCATCAATCAATCCTTAGGCTCATTCGCCAGGTTCCTTGGACCTGTTTGGGGAGGATTTGTTTATCAGCATCTGGGTTTCAAATATCCGTTTATCACCGGAGGAATATTTATGATTTTTGTTACTATTTACAGCTTCAACGTAATGAAAAAGAAATGAGCATCCTTTGAACTGTATTTGTTCGATCATTAATGAAGTAAGGATTTATTTTTTCGCCATTAGCTCTTTAACAATCTTCAAAATACTTTCTCTCCTTCTTTCAAATGAAAAATTTTCAATTATTCTTCTGCGTGCAGCCTTACCCTTAGCAAGGGGAGAATTCAATGCCTCCGAAATTTTTTTCGATATTTCCTTAACATTTTTTTTATAGACTATATAACCTGTATCTCCGATAACTCTCGGAATACCATTTACATTTGATCCTACCGGTATGCATTCTAGCATCATTGCCTCACAGAGTGAATTAGGCTGACCCTCAAAAAGAGACAGCTGTGCAAATACTTTAGCCCGGCTATAATATAACCGCAGCTCATTCATATCCAGGTTAGATAAGAATTTTATATTTGGAAATGATTCGGCCGTAAATTTTTTTAATTGTTCTTCATTTACCCCGATAATCGTAAAGTTAATATCCTTTAACTGCCTTGCTGTCTCTATAAGCATATCAAATCCTTTCCTTCGAAATTCATTGTCATTCGGAGTATACCCGACACTTAAAACAAAATTCTCTTTATCAATGTTTTCGTCACGTTCAAAAAACTTTTCATCGAAACCTGTATAGACAACTCTTATCTTATTTCTTATCTGAGGTATAAAATTTAGTATCCCATCTTTTAAAGGAGCTTTGTTAATGTCATCCGAATAAATATATGTATTAGTATTTTCGATCAGGGAGTCATCAACTACTAACATCAGGTTTGCATTAAGAAGGCTGTATTTCAGAGCGTAGCTTCGTATCTTTTTCTTAAGGTTATCTTCATTAAATGCTCCCATATCAATCTCCGGTATATTCGTCGCATCATACCCTCCGACTGCAATTACAGATTTCTTATTAAAAAACTTTGCGAACATTACAGGAAGCATTGAATGGTAATCAGCAAACCAGATATATACAAGCTGGTACTTATGAATATTAAACAAGAGAAAAAGAAATTGCTTAAGGAATGAAAAAATTATAAAAAGATTTTTTTTGGTATAAGCAGTGTAAAGACGGACATCATATTTTTCTTTCAGAATCTCAAGATCATTGAGTATGAATTTTGCGTTTGAGGAATAATGCTTTACAAATAAAATTTTCTGGAGAGACAAATCAAGTTTTAGAAATTGGTTGTTATTTAATATTATCGGGCTTTAATTTTCAACATTACCTTCTTTATTTCTTTTTTGCAATTACGATATAATAAGCCGAATCTCTTTCCTTAACTCTCTGAGGTGTGATAGCATCTTCAACCTTCATTTTTAACTGGTACAATACTGATAAAGGGTAATAAATAATTTTAAGAGGTTTAAAAACTTCTTTGACGAAGGATTGATAAAAGGTAAGGCGAAGCTGGGAAGTCAATGCAAGTTGTCCAAGTACAGGAATAAAATCTATTATATCAAACCCCTGCATTTTGATCAGCCTTTTTAAACCGTAAGAAGTCCATCTCTGTACATCAATCGGTGCTGAATGAAATTGCCACGTTCCATGGGTGGAAAGGATTAAAATGCCGCCGGGCTTTAAAACTCTTTTCGACTCTTCCAGATATAAATCCACATTCTCTACATGCTCAAGGACCTGCGAAGAAAGAACAATATCAAAATTATCGTTTGAAAAAGGAAGCTTCTCATCCGGTTCGATTTTGTTATCTGCGTGAGGATTATCACCAACGTCCACTCCGGTGTATCCACCAGAATATTTATCAAAAATATATTCATAAGGCCTTACTCCGCACCCGTAGTCAAGAATTTTATATTTTTTATTCTCATCTAAATGTTTAGGTATATTATCTTCTAATTTTTTCTTCAGTAAAGAGGATGAATAATAGTATGTATCCCAGACCGGCAGGTTTGTGAAATCGTGAGATTCCTTCTTAAGTTGTTCCTGTGATAATTTGGTCACCTTAACTTTTTAAATAAATATTTATTGAAAAAACCCCTGATCCTTTCGATCTCAACCGGTTCAAAAAATTTGAAAATATATAATATTAATATGAATAAAAATATCAATAGCAGTTTAAAAGCAGCTTCTAAATATAGAGTATTAAAAGAAACAATGAAGCTTACACCAACGAAAATAATAAAAGAAATTGAAAGTAAGATAATCTGATACAGTTCAAATTTCGTGAATGAGAAAGTTCTGGTAAAATGACCGCCGAGCAGAACCATCAGAATATATGAAAAGACAGTAATTACTGCCGAGGCGTAAATACCTGCAAATTTTATGAAAATAATATTTGTAATAAAATTGAAAACCAGACATACAGCAATAATATATAAAATACCCTGTGTCTTTTTTTTGTAATAAAAATCAAGCGATGAAAAAAGAAAAAGCGCAACAAAGCAGTTGGAGAACAATATAAATGGTACTATATTTCCTGCCGGCCAGAGTAATTCATTCCTTACCAGTATCTTCATAATAAATGGAATAAATAGTGAAATCAAAAATGACACAAAAATCATAGCAGTAAACAGGTATGTGGATGACTTTGTCATAAACCTCCTGAAATTATCCTCGTTTATTTTTTTCCAGAAGATCACATTTATCGCGAGTGTAAACGGAGACAGGATGAAAGCATTTGTAACACTTCCGAAGCTGTAACCTGTTGTATAAATCGCCACATCCTGCTTTGTTACGTAATCTGTAAGAATAAACCTGTCAACAGTGTTCAGTAACAGGGACAATAAGCTTGCAAGCATTAAAGGGAAAGAAAACTTAAGAATGTGCTTTATTTCAGTAAAATCAATTTTAAAGCTTAAATATCTCAATACATAAGGAATGCATCCTAAAAAAACAGCAGCAGGTGCAATGAACTTTGCAAGAAAGATAAATATAATATCTGAGTGCAGCCCCAGAATAAAATAAAGCTGTAAAGCCAGATTTATCAGAAGGCTTGAAATTGTAATTACTGTATATAGTATAGGCTTATCGTTAAGACGGGCAATTGTTAATGGCATTATAAGAAGCGATTCAAAAGCCGAGATCAGAAAACAATAGAATATCGCATTTCCTAAATTCGGTTCATTCAGCAAAGCACGGGAAATAGCGCCCGAATAAAAAAATCCTGCTAATATTATTATACAGGAGTTTATCAGAAGTAAAATAAAAAAATTGAACAGTAACGTCCGTCTTCTTGAGTCGCTATTCTGGGATGCACAGAAATTTATAATTGCTGTTTCAAATCCAAACATGCAAATGGTAAAGAGGTATTGCCAGAAAGACTCAAGTAAATTTATATTTGCTATTGCACCGGGAACAAATTTTGCGGTATAAAGAGGGATCAGGATAAAAGCGGCTAACTTTGCAGCAACACGGCTCAAACCATATACGGCCGACTGCTTTACTGTATTTTTCAGATCTTTTAGCAATTTCTAAAAATATCTGATATAATGTTTATAATAAATGTAAGAACAAAAAACCGGGGCACTTAATTTTAAATTATCTTTCACATTTTAGGGATTAGAGGGAGCTATATCTTAGAATGTATCTTCAGACAGATTGAGAAAAAATCTGTATTTGTCCTGATAAAAATTATTAAGTCTCCATGCAAAATCCACCCGGAAAATATCTAAGATCCTGCTGATCCCGAAACCTGCTTCCATATATATTCCTTTTGATACTGTAAAATTTTTAAATGCAGCAAGCTGGTAGTTTGAATTACTGATTTCATTACGGCCAGCACTGAAGAAACCGATCAGATTGAATTTTTTAATAAGAGGGATATTTCCGAAGAGAAGCTTGCCGAAATTATTTTCAAAGTTAAAATAATATATTTTATCCCCCCGGAATTCATTATACTTCATCGCTTTGAAAATATTATCATAATTTATTGATCCGTAACTTGCATCAAAATATAAAAGAGATTGATAGGGGACTTCACCGGTCATAATCTCTCCCCCTAACCGGTATCTTACGTTAAGATAGCTGTTGATGTAATTACGGCCGGATAATTCACCGTAGAATTTCCGGTATTCATAAGTACTGTTAAATAATTTCTTTCCAGAGTACTTAAATCCCAAATCCAGTACCGGGACATGTGTATCCTTAAACCTGGAAATATCTCCGTCACCCCAGTCAACTGCCCTGAATATATTCGGATCTATTCTTAGATCAATTCCTGCAACTCTCAGAAAGGCATCATTAATCATAGGGTTACCAATAAAGCTGACATTTTTCTTTCGAAAACTAAAATCGGTATTTTTATAAGCTGTAGTTTGTTTTTGCTGGTTAAAGCTAAGCCCGGTTCGTAGCTGGGGAATAATCCTGTAGCTTAAGCCGAGATCATATCCGGTAGTATAATAATAATCCAGATTATCTTTCTTATCAAAAAGCGCTTTCATGCTATTGTACAATGCTGCTAATCCGAATATTTCCCCGCCTGCAATAGGCTGAAGTTTTCTGAAAAAGCTCCCGTTTAGCATGAGGCTTCTGTCGCCAAGTAATCTTTGTGTATAAGTAACTTCGTATTTTGTCTTCTTATCGGAAAATCCGTATCCCAGGTATGCCATCAAGTTAGCTCTGTTTAACTTTGCCCTGTAATTTAAGTTAAACCGCAAAGCGCTGCCTTCGACTCTGTTATAATGAAAATAATCTACAGGATCGGAAGAAATATATTTTCCGTAATTTAAAGATGTTAAGCCGAGGTGTACTGCAGTATTTTTCTTCTTATCATCAGTTTCAATAGACTTGTAAGCTTTCTTTTCTTCCGTGGAATTTTTTAACAATTGATTTTTAGCCCAGTAAGAAGAGTCTTTCTTTGCATCGGGCATTACTTTAACAATAAATTCGTCAAAGATTCCCTTCGGAGCCTTCTTATTTATATCATAATTGGAAACTATTGTAAAAATTTCAGCTTCGAATTTAATAAGTTCTGCAAATGAACCATCTGCAAATATTTCAACGTCTGTCGGCATCCAGAATAAATTCGCTTTATTTTTCCGATCTCTGAATGATGAAAATTTTTGTCTTAGTTTCACTTCGTTTATTCCCAGAGGCTTGGCTGCATCATTAGTGGACAGGTCAACCCGCATTAATGCATAAAGGCTGTCAGCAATGTAAATTGTTCCTTTCAATAAAGGTCTTGTTTCAGATGAATTAATCACCTGTATCTTATAAATCAATGTTGAATCAATAGAGGTAGTGCCAATCAATTTATATTCATAATCGTCGAAGGCATTATCCGCTAAAGGCGTGGAAATTTTAAACTCTCCGAAATCTATTTTCTCATCATATAAGTTAACTATCAAAGGTAGTGCGAAACCCCGGATAATGTTGGCAGTTTCTTTCTTAGCTTTTACTATTTGCTTTTCCAGATCTGGTTTTTTGAAATATCCTTTTGTTTCGGATTCGAGAATACCGTGAATTTTCATTTTAGAATCTACTGTGGAATCTTTTATATTCTTATCATCCGGGATGGGACTTCTGTTTGAACGTATCACAAATTTAGAATATGCATCATATTCATATTCGTTCAGGTTCTCCTTAAATTTCTTCTTATACCGTATTGCCTTTCTGATGATTTCATATGCCGGGTCTTCCCCGTAAACTTCAATTGCCTGAGTCATAATCTCCGAGGTTTTCAAAAAAATATCTCTTTCGATATTTTTATCTTCAACATAAAAATAAGATGTATCGCTCTTATAACCGATATACGAAAATATTAACTTGTTTCCCCCGGGTTTAAGCCGGATAAAATATTTGCCGTACTTATCTGCCGTGGTCCCGTAAGAAGTATCCGCAACTTTAACAGTAACAAACTCAAGCGGCTTATCCGTATTGAGGTCTGAAATTAGTCCGCTGACTTCATATGTTTGTGTGAAAGCACGGTTAGAAAAAATAAAAAATGAGATGAATAGCAGAAAATATTTAACAGTCATTGTGAAAATAATTTTAACTTTTGATAATAACTAATTTTTTGTCATGGATTTTATAAACAGGATTTAAATCAAACTTAATTACTTCAATATTAATATTATACTTCAAATTGTTTATTGAATCCATTTCATTTTCAATCTCCCCTCCTTTGATACAAAGCATTTCGCCCTTATTTTTTAAATAACCGGAGCCCCATTTGTATAAATTACTTAGGCTGGAAACCGATTTTGAAATTGCAACATCGAAATGAGCTTTGAATTTTATATGTTTTGATATTATCTCGGCCCTTCCGCAAACTGCTTCGATTTTATGTAACTTCAATTTACTTAAAATATCCTGCAATACATTTATCTTCTTTTGGATGGAGTCTACAAGAATAATTTCAATATCCGGAAATAATATTTTTAAAGGAATCCCGGGAAATCCTCCGCCTGTTCCTATATCCACTATAGTCATTACTTTATTTAAATTATACTTAGTCAGGAAAAAAATGGAAGTTAAAATATGGTCTTCGATGGAATCAGACTTTCTGGAAACCAAATTTATTTTTTTGTTCCATTCCAAAAGAAGCTCTTCATAAAGAAGAAAGCTGTCTAAATATTTTGTTGAATCTAAATGAAGCTCATTTTCAAGAAATTGTTTTAATAAATTCATTTATCAAAAAATAAAACAATTGCGTTCGTATTATAATTAAGAAATAAATTATATTTGTAAAATGTATAAAATATAAAAGGTGCTCATTACTGAACACCTTTATAAAATTGCAGATAAATATACTTTAATTTATTCAGATAAATAAATCAGCTCTTTTTAATTCTCATACTATAAAACGATCTCCAAACAAAGAATAAAGCAATTAAAAAGAAAATAACACCCACCATCGGAGCTGAATCTCTGAAATCCTTTGAAATTGCAATCTCCATCGCAAGCAGTCCGAATAAAGTTGTGAATTTAATGATTGGGTTTAATGCGACTGAAGAAGTATCCTTGTACGGATCTCCTACGGTATCTCCTATAACAGTCGCTTCATGCAGCGGTGTACCTTTTTCTTTCAAATCAACCTCAACAACTTTTTTGGCATTATCCCACGCACCGCCTGCGTTCGCCATGAATATTGCCTGGAAGAGTCCGAATATTGCAATTGAAATCAGGAAGCTCACAAAAAAAGCAACGGGCTCATTTGATCCTCCCCTTGGAGCTGATAAAAATGCAAATGCCAGCGCAAACGAAAATATAGTTATGAAAATATTAAGCATACCATTCTGTGCATACTTTGTGCATATTTTTACCACTTCTTTAGATTTTTCTATGGATGCACTTTTGCTTGCAGTTTCATCCAGTGAAATATTCTTCTTAATATATTCTACAGCCCTGTAAGCTCCGGTTGTTACTGCCTGTATAGATGCTCCTGTAAACCAATAAATAACAGCTCCCCCCGCTAAAAATCCTAAAATACTGTAAGGGTTAAGAAGGTTCAGGATTTGTTCAGGCTGCACACCTAAGGTATTTTTGATAACAAGTATCAAAGAGAAAATCATGGTAGTTGCTCCTACAACAGCCGTTCCGATCAATACCGGCTTTGCAGTAGCTTTGAATGTATTTCCCGCCCCGTCATTTTCTTCAAGGTATAATTTTGCTTTTTCAAAATCCGGTTTAAATCCGAAATCTCTTTCAATTTCGATTGTTGCCTTCTCTTTATCTTCTTCGATTAATGATAATTCATATATAGACTGTGCGTTGTCGGTTACAGGACCATAACTGTCCACCGCAATAGTCACCGGTCCCATTCCAAGCATACCAAATGCAACCAGACCAAAGGCAAAAATAGACGGGTAAATCATATAAACACTAAGACCATAAGTACTTGCAACGTAACCGATGTACATTAGTATTAAAAATACCATCCCTTTCCAGAATGCACTGAAATTACCTGCAACCAATCCTGAAAGAATTGTAAGAGATGCTCCGCCTTCACGTGAAGCTACGACAATTTCCTTTACATGTTTGGATTTAGGACTTGTGAATATTTTTGTAAACTCCGGTATAAGTGCAGCGCCAAGTGTTCCGCAGCTTATAATAATTGAAAGTACCAGCCATAAATTATTTGGAAAATTTCCAAGCATCAGGTAAGTAACGATGAAAGTTACAATCATGGAAGAGATTGATGTTATCCAAACCAATGAGGTCAATGGAGCTTCAAAGTCAAGATCATCTTTGTTTGAATATTTAATTTTGCTGAACGCAGCATTAATATAAAAAGAAAATATAGAAGTAAAAATCATTAATATCCGCATGACAAAAATCCAGGTAAGAAGTTCTTTCTGAAAATCTACGCTCTGGACAGCTAAAACAATAAAGCTTATCAAAGCTACTCCGGTAACACCGTATGTTTCAAACCCGTCGGCCGTGGGTCCGACGCTATCGCCTGCATTATCGCCTGTACAGTCTGCAATAACTCCCGGATTCCGCGGGTCATCTTCCTTTATATTAAAAACAATTTTCATCAGGTCCGAACCGATATCTGCAATCTTTGTGAAAATACCTCCGGCAATTCTCAATGCACTTGCACCGAGAGATTCACCGATAGCAAATCCAATGAAGCTTGCTCCTGCATATTGTCTCGGGACGAAAATTAAAATAATAAGCATCATTATTAATTCAACACAGACAAGAAGAACTCCAATGCTCATTCCGGAAGTAAGAGGAATGTTCAGAAGCTTTAAAGGCTTTCTTTCCAGTGAAGCAAATGCCATTCTGCTGTTGGCTAATGTATTCATCCTAATCCCAAACCAGGCAACTCCGTATGAACCTAATATCCCGACTACACACCATCCGAGAATCAACATCACGCCGCTTGCAGAATTACCCTGAAGGTACCCGAAGTAAAAAGCAACACAGGAAGCTATAAACACAAATAATATCAGCAAAAATTTACCTTGCTGTATAAGATATGTTTTGCATGTTTCAAATATTATTTGTGAAACATCAAGCATGGACTGGTGTGCTCTTAATCTTTTAACTTTTATGAATTGATACAGACCAAAAAGCAGTCCCAGTACACAAACGGCAAAACCATACATCAACAACTGATTCTGATTTGCATTAAGCTCCGGGATTTTCAAATCTGCATCACTTGCAAAGCTCATAACCGGAGCAATTACAACAAGCAGAATACCTAATAAATATTTTCGCATGTTTTATGTTTTTATTTACTGAAAATTATTTATAAAAAAACCCAATAATAAATTATATTACCGGGAGCAATCAATTTCTTATTCTAAATATCTTTATTTTCTTCTGATTCTTTATTTTTAATTTCCTTTTGTTTTTTTAAGAAAAACCTGTTGTATTCATTCATTGTTTTTGTAATTCCATGGGCAACAAAGCTTTTAATACATTCAAGATATACCGGCATCAGCTCCTTGAGAATATTAATCTCTTCACCGGTAAAATTGCTTAAAACAAAATCAACGAACTCTTCTTTCCTGATCGCTTCATCTCTGCCGATTCCAATACGCATCCGGGGAAATTCATCGGTGCTTAAACTATAAATAATGCTGGATAAGCCATTATGTCCTCCGTCAGTGCCATCTTTTCTCAAACGAATCGTTCCCAAAGGAATCTGAAAATCATCAACGACAACAAGAACGTCGTTGATGCTTATATTATTTCTGTCAACAAAATCTTTAACAGCAACACCGCTGTTATTCATATAAGTGGTTGGCTTAAGCAGGTAAATTTCTTCATCAGAAAGCTTTCCTTTACTTTCGTACCAATCACCTTTTCCTTCCTTAAATTTTATACCAAGAGAATCCGCAAATAAATCTAAAATAATAAATCCGATATTATGGCGGGTTAACTCATATTGTGAACCCGGATTTCCCAGGCCAACTATCAGCTTCAAACAGATTTATGTTTAAAAAGAAAAATACTATTTTTCTTTCTCGTCTTCATCCTTCTTGGATTTTGAAATTACTTCGGGTTCAGCTGGACCTTCGGCAACTTCAGGAGTTTCTTCTTTTTCAACTGTAGGAGGTACAACCGATACTATAGAAGCATTTTCTTCGTTTAGTATTTTGATGTTTTCCAGCTTCAAATCGCCAACTTTAATGGAATCATTCATATTCAAATTGGAAATTTCCACATCAATATGGGATGGAATGTTAGATGGCAGACACTCTACTTCAAGCTTGTGAAGAATGTGCTGTAAAACTCCGCCGTCTCTTACTCCCTGTGCATTGCCAACCAGATGAACAGAAACTTCGATTGTAATTGTTTCCCCTTCCTTTAATGCAATAAGGTCAAAATGAAGCGGTTTGTCCGTGACCGGATGAAACTGAACATCCTTTAAAATGCAGCTAAATGCAGGATTGTCGTTGCCAAATGTTAGATTGACTATATGTGATTCAGTAGTAAATATGATAGGCTTCAAATCAATTTCAGTAGCAGCGAGAGAGATACTGTCAACTCCATGTCCATAATAAATTCCTGGGATTATACCTTTTTTTCTTAACTGGTTGAGAGTTATGTCTTTATATTCTTCTCTTTTGGTGGCTTTTAATGTAATTTCTGACATTGTTTTAAATTTGTTAAGTGAACTGTAAAAATAGCTTATATAGTAAAATTAATCAATCTAATTATTCATTAAAAATATTTCCTTCCATTTCTCAGATTTACTATGTGGATGGGTAAAAACTCTACTTTCTGTGACCCTTATGACTTGAGCGAAGGATTGAAGCCTGCCTGACCTGTTAAACCCCTCCCGGAAAGTTTAAAAACGCGGAATTCGGATGATGAATCCTTCATCTTTATACCGGAATCAAAAAGTAAATATAGAATATTGATTTCAGGAGTGGTAAACCGAAATTCGTGTTCAGGGCTCTGCATATTATAATGTTATGGAATTAAAATGCTTTAATAATTTCACTAAATCCATCTTCTTTATTAAACCCATAATCATGTCCGTCCAAAGATTTTCCCTGGGCTTCGAATGACCACAATAATATTCCTGCAATTCCTTCTTCAAAATATTTTTTTAATTCTATTTCTAATAGTATTTTCCTCGGTATCCCGGAATGTTTCTTAAAACCCACCTCTCCAACGTATACGGGCTTATTTAGTTTTTTAGCAATCATAATATCCTTCTTATTATACTTTCTCCAGAGACTTCTCAATGTCAAAGGGAAATCAGGAGTCTTTTTAAATTTTTTCAGGAAAAACTTATCAATCTTATCCGGAATGAAGTTTATTATTTCGTCCAATAAGGAAAACAGTTTAGAATTGTTGGGCTTTCCTTCAAGGCGATACATCATATCAAGTCTTTCCAGTATAGTAGAATTGAAACTGTAATCATGAATTGAAATAGCATCAAGACTCTTCAGTGAATATAGTTTTTCGAAATTCGAGGCTTTGAATCTTGAAAAGAAATTTCCGAATTTATCTCCGATGCCGCCTACAGTTCCGATTGAAATTAAGTGAATGGGATCCGATTCTTTAATTTTTTCTGATGCATCTTTGGCGAAATTGTAAATTTCAGCGAAAGAATCAGTTGACGGCTCGTTAATTAATTCCCATAAAAAAATTTCTTCACGATCTTTAAAATTATTCACAATATCGAGCACATAATTCAGGTATTTTGTTTTATATCCGTTATTATACCAGTAACTATCAATTTTATAGTTTTGGAGATATCCCCACCGATCTGCAAGAACAGGTATGATTTTTAAATTCATTTCTTTTGCATTATCACATATTTCTTTTAATTTTTCCTTATTCATCGGCTCAAATGCCCAGAAGCGGATTACACTGAATCCCATATCGCTGGCATCTTTAAGCATGGCTTTCATTATTAATGAATCAACATTTGCGAGCTCATACATATTTGTACCAATGAAACGAAAAGAATTTTCATTTGAGAAAAATGAACCATTCTTTGTTTTTATAAAATTTTTGCTCATTGACTATACAGATAATTGAAAATATTTAATAATTGTAACTAATTCTATTTAGTAAAATTAAAAAGGTGAAAGATTCTAGAAGCAATAATAAATAGTGCTGAATAAATTTGACCCTTGCCTTATTCGCGGCAGGAAGTGAAAAAAACCTTAAAAAACCTAAAGAAACCTAAAGAGAAACACATTTAATTATCTTGTTTTTGTATACTACCGTCTATATTTTTAGGAAATGAGTTT